>JAYUEA010000181.1:0-6126 GCA_043739465.1 Propionibacteriaceae bacterium | reverse complement strand
CCGTCCAGCACGAAGCAGTGGTCGACGCCGCCTTCGGCGATGATCTCGCCCATCGTCTTGCCCGCGCGCAGGTCGAACCGGCCCGCCACCGGCGCGGGTGCGTGAGCGGTGGGGATCATCTCGTCGTCGACCGGCAGGAACTCCTCCGCCGCGATCGTCAGCACCTGGTCGAGGATCGTCCCCTCGCCGACGAGGTTCACGTACGGATGGGCGACCACGTTCACCACGGTCGATGCCTCGGTGGTCACCTCGATGACGTACGAGAACGTGCTGCCCTCCGCCCTGTACGTGACGGCGGCGTGGATCGGCCCGGGGTGGTCACCTGTGGTGTCCGACCAGGTCAGCGTGAGCCGTACATGGTCGGCGTCTGCCTCGGCGACCAGCCACTCCTGTCGGTGGAAGCCGTCCGAGCCCGAGTGCAGCGAGTGCTTGCCGAGGAAGGAGCGCTCCGTCTGGTGCGTGACCCCATCGATCGTGAACCGGGCATCCTTGAGCCGGTTGCCGAACGGGCCGACGATCTCGCCGAGGAAGGCGTTGCCGGCGAGCCGCTCGCCCTCGTCGGCGTGGCCGAGGACCACGGACGTGACCCCACCGTCCCGATCGGGCACCCACAGCGCGTTCAGCGCCGCCCCCAGGGTCCAGATCTCGGCACTGACGGCGCCCGTACCGATGCGCAGCGTCTCCATGAGGGTCCTTCCTTTCACGCGTTGAGGTACGCGGTCCGCGCCTCGACGTACCGCGCACGGAGGCCCTCGTTGAGGACACCTTCATAGCGTGCCTGCTCCGCGACGGGCCAGCGTGGAGGCTCGGCGGCTCCGCTCAAGACCCACGCGGCCTGCCGGGCGGCACCCAGCGCCACGTACTCGCCGGGCTGCGGCACGACCACCGGCACCCCGAGGACACTCGGTGCGATCTCGCACACGGCGCGGGACTTGGCGGCTCCTCCGATGAGCAGCACCTGCTTCGCTTCGAGCCCCTGACCGGTGAGCGCGGCCAGACCGTCGGCCTGCCCGCAGAGCAACCCTTCGACGAACGCCCGCGCGATATGTGCACGAGACGCGGTGCCGAGCCGGAGACCGTGCAGGGCACCGGTCGCGAGCGGCAGGTTCGGGGTGCGTTCGCCTTCGAGGTACGGGACGAGCACGAGCCCGTCCGCACCCGACGGCGCCGACAGCGCCAGCTCGGACAGCTCGTCGTGGTCCACGCCCAGGATCGTCGCGGCGGCATCGAGGACGCGCGCGGCGTTGAGCGTGCAGGCGAGCGGCAGGAAGTGGCCCGTCGCGTCCGCGAACCCGCTCACGAGACCCGACGCGTCGTGGCTCTGCTCAGCGGTGACAGCGGCCACCACACCCGAGGTGCCGAGGGACAGGGAGACGTCCCCCACGCCCAGCCCGAGACCGAGGGCGGCCGCGGCGTTGTCACCGGCGCCGGGCCCGATGAGGCACTCGGTGCCGTACACCGTGCCGATGGACTCGGCCGGGCCGACGACCCGAGGCAGGACCACGTCGTGCCCGAGCGCGGTCACGAGCAGGTCGCGGTCGTACGTGTTCGTCGAGGCGTTGAAGTAGCCCGTGCCGGACGCGTCCGAGCGATCGGTCGCGAGCGCGCTCAGGTCCGGCCCCAGGGGCGACTCCCCCACCGGGCCGTAGCCGGCCAGCCGCCAGGAGACCCAGTCGTGAGGCAACGCGACGGCGGCCACACGGGAGGCGTTCTCCGGCTCGGCATCGCGCAGCCAACGAAGCTTGGTGATCGTGTACGAGGCGACCGGGACCGAACCCGTCACGCGTGCCCAGTGCTCTGCACCACGCTCGGCGACGAGGTCGGCAGCGGCCTGCGCGGACCGGGTGTCGTTCCACAGCAGGGCGTCGCGGATCACGCGCCCCTCACTGTCGAGCGCCACCATCCCGTGCTGCTGCCCACCGACGGACACCGCGGACACGTCGTCGAGGCCCCCCGCCTCGACGATTGCTGTCTGCAGTGCGTGCCACCAGTGCGCCGGGGCGACCTCGGTCCCGTCCGGGTGGGACGCGCGGCCCTCCCTGACCACCTCACCTCCTGCGACGTCGCAGACGACGACCTTGCAGGACTGGGTGGACGAGTCCACCCCGGCGACGAGCGGCATCAGCGTGCGTTGAGCAGGTGCTCGATCGCCAGCTGGTTGAGGCGGATGTGCCCGTACCCCTTCTCGCCCAGCTCGGTGACGTCGATGTCGGCGAAGTCCTCCGGCCCGGACGCGATCAGGTCGGCGACCGTCTCCCCCTCGGACATCGTCGGCTCGGCGAGCTCGAAGAGCCCGCTGGCCGCCATGGCCTCCTGCACCTCAGGATCGGCACGGAACGCGAGCGCCCGCTCCTTGAGCAGCAGGTACATCTGGATGTTCGCCGCGGCAGAGTCCCAGACGCCGGTCTCGTCCTCGGTGCGCGAGGGCTTGTAGTCGAAGTGACGCGGCCCGTCGTACGTGGGTCCGCCGTTCGGGAAACCGTTCTCGATGAGATCAACGGTGAAGAACGCCGAGGTCAGGTCACCGTGGCCGAAGACCAGGTCCTGGTCGAACTTCGGACCGTGCTGACCGTTGAGGTCGATGTGGAAGAGCTTGCCGGCCCAGAGTGCCTGGGCGATGCCGGCGGTGTAGTTGAGGTTGGACATCTGCTCATGCCCGACCTCGGGGTTGAGGCCCACCATGTCGGCGTGGTCGAGCTTCGCGATGAAGCCGAGCGCGTGGCCGACCGTCGGCAGCAGGATGTCGCCGCGGGGCTCGTTGGGCTTGGGCTCGATGGCGATCTTGAGGTCGTAGCCCTTCTCCACGATGTAGGCGGCGACGGTGTCGATGCCCTCGGCGTAGCGCTGCAGCATCGCGTTGTGGTCCTTGGCGCCGTCGTACTCAGCGCCCTCGCGGCCACCCCACATGACGAACGTCTTGGCGCCCAGCTCCGCGGCGAGCTCCACCTGACGGATGACCTTACGGAGCCCGTACCTGCGGACCTCACGACGGTTCGACGTGAAGGCGCCGTCCTTGAAGACCGGGTGGCTGAACGTGTTCGTCGTGACCATCGGCACGATCAGGCCGGTCTCGTCGAGGGCCTTCTTGAACTGCGCAATGATCTGGTCGCGCTCCGCGGCCTTGGTGCCGTAGGGCACGAGGTCGTCATCGTGGAACGTGACGCCGTACGCGCCGACCTCTGCCAGCTTGTAGACGCTCCGGATCGGGTCGAGGTGTGGTCGGGTGGTCGGGCCGAAGGGATCCGCAGCCTCCCACCCGACGGTCCACAGACCGAAGCTGAACTTGTCGTCGTGCGTGGCGGTAGGCATCCTTGGCTCCTTTGACGAGTGCACCAACGAATTGGTTGCGACCCCAACATAATCCATCTATGGGCGCCATGGGAACATCTCGGTGACCCTGCGAGGATGTTACCTAGTCGAAGATCGGATCCACAGTCCGTGTGCGCTTGAGCTCGAAGAAGCCCGAATACGCCGTCACCTTGACAAACCCGTCGAACAGGTCACCGGCTTCCTCGCCCTTCGGCGCCGGCGAGATGACCGGTCCGAACAGGCTCATGCCGTTGATGCGGAGGACGGGAGTGCCGACATCCTCGCCCACCGGGTCCATGCCCTCGTGGTGAGACGCGTGCAGCGCCTGGTCGTACATATCGGTCTGCGCCTGGTCGGCGATCCCCTCGTCGAGGCCGACCTGGGCCAGCGCGGCGCGAATGGTCTCGGGGCTCTTCGGCTCCTGGCCGAGGTGGAACCGGGTGCCGAGCGCGGTGTAGAAGGTGCGCAGCGCCTCGGAGCCGTACCGCTGCTCGACGGCGATGCACGCCCGTACGCCGATCCAGCCTTCCCGATCCATCATCTGCCGGTACTCATCCGACAGGTCACGGCCCTCGTTGAGCACCGCGAGGCTCATCACATGGAAGGTGGTGTGCACGTCGCGCACCTTCTCGACCTCGAGCATCCACCGCGAGGTCATCCAGGCCCAGGGGCAGAGCGGGTCGAACCAGAAGTCAACAGCTGTCGTCATGGCGTCAACTGTGCCATGCCGATCAGAACCTCAGGCGTCCTTGCGCACGACCTCGGTCGACGGCGTGGCGGCCTCCAGGCTTCGGCGCCAGCCCGGCGCGATCGCGAGGAACGCGATCAGCCCGGCCACCGCGAGGGGGACCAGCACGAGCAGCAAGAGGTAGGCAAGCGTCGACGGAGAATCGAACCCGAGGAGGGGTACCAGGAACATGGCCGCAGCCTAACGCAGCCGGGCATCCCATGGCCGCTGGCGCAGGGTCATCTGCACCGCCTCCGCTGAGACGCCGAGCGCCGTGAGGAAGATCGCCATCCGCACGGGGATGCCGTTGTCGGTCTGGTGGAAGATCGACAGGCCGGAAAGGTCGTCGACGTCACTGGCGAGGTCGTACGAGTCGGCGCGGGAGTCACGCGGCAGCGGATGCATGATCACGATGTCGGTGGCGTTGGCCTCGGCGAGCATCGCGCGATCGAGCAGGCTGCCCCGCAACGACGGCGGGAGCTCCTCGGTCATGCGCTCGCGCTGCACACGCGTGGCGTAGACGACATCCGCGCCGGACACCGCCTCGACGGCCGACCCGCAGTGGACGACCGTGTGGCCGCGGTCACGGACGAAGTTGGCGATGTACTCCGGCAGCTCGAGGCTCGGCGGCGCGAACAACCGGAACGTGACACCTGTGAAGATCGCCAGGAGCTTCATCAGCGAGTGGACCGTACGGCCGAAGCGTAGGTCGCCGATGATCGCGATCGTGCAGCCGTCGATCGAGCGGCCGCGTGCGCCGAGCTCCTTGCGGAGCGTGTACGTGTCCAGCAGCGCCTGCGAAGGGTGCTCCCCCGCGCCGTCACCGGCATTCAGGACAGGTACGAGTGAGGCCTGGGCGAACTCCGCCACGGAGCCCTCGTCGGGGTGGCGCACCACCAGGACATCGGTGTAGCCGGAGACGACCCGCGAGGTGTCGGCGATCGACTCGCCCTTGGCCATCGACGAGAACGTGAAGCCGGTGGTCGTGGTCACCTCGCCGCCGAGGCGAAGGAAGGCCGACTCGAAACTCAGCCGCGTACGCGTACTGGGCTCGAAGAACAAGCTGCACAAGACCGCGCCGTCGAGCACCGTGCACACGCTCTTGCGCTCCGCGATCGGCGTCACGGCTTCAGCCAGGGTGAACAGGTCGTGGAGGCCGGCCCGGTCGAACTGGCTCACCGAGAGCAGGTGTCGGCCCGGGCCGAAGGGGGGCAGCGCAGCGTCGGTCATCGGGTCCTCCAGTCGTGGCTGTCGGACAAACTATCAGCGGCTCCGATGGCCGATGCGGGTGACGTCACATGCGCGCTTCAGCGAGCAGATGAGGGTCAGAGCACAGCCCGCCAGCACATCCCACCCGACCAATTCCCCGGCCACGACCACTTCGCACTCGCCAGGATCAGGGCACGTCGCGGACCGGAAGCTCGCCACCACGACCGCCGACATCGCCGCGAATCCTGCGAGCAGCGGCCACGGCCACCGCTTCAGACGTGGCGGAGCGACCGTAGCGACTTCTTTGCCGAGTGGTCTGAGTCGACACCCGGCGCGAGCCGCGGTCCAGCGACGCGATCCTCATTTCGATACCCGATCGGGCGCGAACTCCCGGTGAACCGGGGTTACCGCATCGCCTGGGGTGTCGAAACGAAGATCGCCAGTAGCCGTCAGCCCTGGAAGGAGACCTCGAGGGTCTTCTCGATGCCCGTCAGGGCTGCAGAGACGGGGCAGTTCTTCTTCGTGTCCTCGGCGAACGTGGTGAACGTGGCCGCGTCGATGCCGGGGACCGCGCCGACGACCTTGATGACCGCGCCGGTGATTCCCGTACCGGGCACGAAGGTGACGTCGACGGTGGTGTCGAGGCTGGTGGGAGGCGTGCCCGCGCCGCTCAGTGCGTTCGCGAGGGCCATCGAGTAGCAGGTGGCCAGTGCGGCGCCGAGGAGCTCCTCGGGGTTGGTGGTGCCGGACCCGGCCTCCGCGCGCTTCTGCCACGTCATGTCGAAGGTCGCGGCGCCCGATGTCACGAGCTCCGTGGTGCCCGACCCTTCGATGAGCGATCCGGTCCAGTGCGTACGTGCGGTGCTGGTTGTGGCCATCAG
>JAYUEA010000180.1:0-2023 GCA_043739465.1 Propionibacteriaceae bacterium | reverse complement strand
GCACGGCCGCAAGGAGCATCTGCGCCACGTCCATGACCTCGACGTCCTCGTGGGCACCGGTCTCCGACTGCTTCTGGGTGAGCCCGTCGGAGAGCATGACGTGGCAGAAGGGGCAGCCGACCGCGATACGGCCTGCACCGGTGGCAAGGGCTTCTTCGGTGCGGTTGGTGTTGACGCGGGTGCCGAGCTTCTCCTCCATCCACATCTGTGCGCCACCGGCGCCACAGCAGAAGGACTTCTGGCCCGATCGCGGCATCTCGCGCAGCTCGACACCGGGCAGGGCGCCGATGAGCTCCCGCGGCGGGGCGTAGACGCCGTTGTGGCGACCGAGGTAGCAGGGGTCGTGGTAGGTGACTGCCTCTGCGGTCGAGGCCACATGAGGCGTGCCGGTCTCGTCGGGGCGGGCCACGGGGATCAGCGCCTTGTCACGGACCAGCCGGTTGAGCAGCTGGGTGTGATGGACCACTTCATATCCGCCGCCGCCATCGATTTGGGGGTACTCGTTCTTGATCGTGTTGAAGCAGTGCGGGCAGGTGACGACGATCTTGGTCGCCTTGACCTCGTTCAGCGCCTCGACGTTGCCCTTGGCGAGCATCTGGAAGAGGAACTCGTTGCCGGCGCGGCGGGCCGGGTCGCCGGTACAGGTCTCGCCGTCGCCCAGCACGGCGAAGGTCACGCCCGCGGTGTTGAGCAGCTCGGCAACGGCCCTGGTGGTTTTCTTGGCGCGGTCCTCGTAGGCGCCGGCGCAGCCGACCCAGAACAGGTAGTCGACCTCGGATGCGTCGGCGACGTCCTGGCCCAGGATCTTGACCTCGAAGGGCAGGTCCTTGGCCCAGTCCAGGCGGGCGCGGGCGGACATGCCCCAGGGGTTCTGATTGTTCTCGAGGTTCTTGAACATGCCGCCGAGCTCTGATGGGAACGCCGACTCGATCAGGACCTGGTATCGGCGCATGTCGATGAAGTGGTCGATGTGCTCGATGTCGACCGGGCACTGTTCGACACACGCGCCGCAGGTCGTGCAAGACCACAAGGCGTCCTGGTCGATGATCGGCAGTTCCGCGCCGGTGGTGCGGTGTCCGTCAAAGGTGTAGCCGTCGTCAATGGCGTGCTCGCTGTCCTCACGCGCCCCGATGAATGGCCTCTCGACCTGCTCGCGCACCTCGTCGCTCACGCTCGCCAGGGCCTGCTCGTGCAGCTCGCCCAGGCCGGGGTGCTCGCCCTTTGCGGCCATCAGGTACGGGGCCTGGGCGAACATCGTGTCGCGCAGGTTCATGATCATCAGCTTGGGGCTCAGCGGCTTGCCGGTGTTCCACGCCGGGCACTGGTCCTGGCAGCGACCGCACTCGGTGCAGGCCATCAGGTCGACGTAGCCCTTCCAGGTGAACTCCGCGATATGCCCCTTGCCGAACTGCGCGTCCTCGGGCGGGTCTTCGAAGTTGACCGGTTCGCCCTTGTGGTAGATGGGCAGAAGCGGGCCCAGGGCGTTCGGTCGGCGTGATGTGTAGACGTTGACCGGCGCCGCGCCGATGTGCAGATGCTTGGAGTGCAGCACGATCACCAGGAACACCAGCACCACGGCGATCTGACCCCAGATGCCGATGGTCTCCAGCCACAGGTTCGTCGTCTTGCCCAGCGGGGCGAGCAGCGATCCGACCCATTCGGAGGCGAACGCGCCGCCGCCCGCGAAGGGGAACGCTCCGGTGTTGACCTGCGCCCCGCGGTACAAGAACAGGGTCGCGACCACCAGGAAGATCATGAACAGGATCAGCCAGGCGCCCCGCGTGTGCGAGCCGAAGAACCGGGACGCCCGGCCCTGCTTCGCCGGGTTGTTCGTGACCCGGATGACCGCGAAGGTCACGATCCCGACCAGCACCAGCACCGCGAAAAGGTCTTCGGCGAAGCCCACCGCCGGCCAGGTGCCCACGATCGGGAGGTGGAAGTCGGCGACGAACAGCGCCCCGTACGTCTCCAGGATTGTCAGCGTCAGCACCAGGAAGCCCCAGAACGCGAACACGTGCGCCAC
>JAYUEA010000179.1:0-6139 GCA_043739465.1 Propionibacteriaceae bacterium | reverse complement strand
CGTTGATCGCGTCGCTGAGGGTGGCGACCTTGACGAGCTTCATCGTCGTGATCGCGCCCACGGTGTCAGCGCAGTTCTGGGCAGGTACGAAGAAGACCTTCGCCCCGGTCGCCTGGGCGCCGGCGATCTTCTCTTGGATGCCACCGATGGCACCCACCGCGCCGTCCGCGCTGATGGTGCCCGTGCCCGCGACCGTACGACCGCCGAGCAGGTCGCCCGGAGTGATCATGTCGTAGACCGCCAGCGCGAACATGAGTCCGCCCGAGCCGCCTCCCACGTTGGGATCGACACTGAACAAGACCCTCGGCGTGTACTGGTAGCCCGTGCCGACCGTGATCCCGATCGTGGGGACACGCCCGTCGCTGCTCGAGCCGACGGTGTCGACTGTCACCGACAGTGTCGTGCTCCGACGGAGCACCTCGACGACGACCTTCTGGCCGACGCCCTTCTCCGTGACCCGGGCGACGACCTCGTTGGCCGAGCTCACCAGCACGTTGTCGACGCGCAGGATGAGGTCGCCCGGTTCGAGCTTGCCGTTGGCAGGTCCCGAGACACGGACCGACACCACCATCGGCAGCTCCTGTACGGGCTGGTCGGCGGCACGCAGAGCGGCCACCGCGGCCTCGGTCTGAGCGCTTCGCATCAGCGTCTTCTCGTCCTCGGCCACCTGCGTCGCCGACTTGCCGGCGGAATAGATGGACTCGCGCGGCAGCACGTCCCGGTTTGGCATGACGTAGTCGAACAGCGCTTCGGGAAGGCTGAGCGCCGCGTCGATCCGCGTCTGGCTCACGGTCACCATGCGCATCTGGCCCGTGGTCTGGTAGGTCTCGATGCCGTCGATCTGGATCACCGACTTGCCGTCCCGCTGACCCAGCACGTCGTAGGTCTCCCCCGCCGTCCACGCCACGAACGGGATCGGCGCGAAAGCGATGACCGCCGCCAGCGCGATGAAGACGACCGCCGAGACGACCGCCGTCCAGGTCTGACGCGTCACCGAGCAGCCCCGCCGTCACAGATCGCAGCGCGGCGTCGCCGGTCGTCGACGGGTCGGTCACTGCGCGGCATGTCATGCAATCTACCGGAGCATCCCATGGGTCGTACGCGACGACGCCGGGGCCAATGGCGTACTGGCGCGCGAAGGTACGCTGTGATGGCGCACACGAAGGAGCTAGTCGATGGTGAATCGTCCTGACGACGACGAGGGTGACCAGGGTTCAGAGGACCCGTTCGGCGGTCTCAACCTTCCGCTCGAGCAGATCTTCGCCCAACTCGGAATCCCCATGCCCCGAGCGGGCGAGCCGCTCGACATGCAGGCGCTCCTGGCATCCCTGCAGAGCGTCATGGCGCGGTCCGGCCAGTCGATGACCACCGACGGCGGCGGCGTGAACTGGGAGTTCGCCAAGGACATGGCGCGCAAGGTCGTCGCGTCGCTTGGACCCGATCCGACACCGTCCAGCCGCCAGCGCCACGACATCGCCGACTCGGTCCACCTCGCCGAGCTCTGGCTGAACGACGCCACGATCTTCCCGGCCGTCTCAGCACTCCCCGCCGTCTGGAGCCGGGCCGAGTGGGTCGAGAACACCATGACGACCTGGCAGACGATGGCGGAGCCCATCGTCTCGACCATCGCCACCTCCCTCGGCGAGGTCATGGGCCAGCGTCTCGGAGATGACCCCGAGCTGTCGGGCATGCAGCAGATGTTCCAACCGATGCTCCAGCAGTCCGCGTCGAGCATGTTCGGCGTTCAGTTCGGGCAGGCGCTCGGAAAGCTGGCAACCGAGGTCGTGTCGGCGACGGACGTGGGCATGCCGTTGACCTCGCGCCCCCAGGTGGCGCTGCTGCCCACGAACCTCATGGCGTTCGGCGATGGGCTCGACATCGACGAGCGCGATGTCGTCCTCTACCTCAGCCTGCGTGAAGCCGCTCGTCAGCGCCTGTTCGCCTCTGTCGGGTGGCTCGGCCCGCAGCTGGTGGCGTTCGTGCAGCACTACGCCCGCGAGATCACCGTGGACGTCAGCGCTCTCGAGCAGTCGTTCGACGAGATGAACACCGAGGTCGTCTCCGTGGACGACCTCGCCCAGCTGGGCAACCAGATGAGCCGAAGCCTGTTCTCCCCGCAGCGCACACCGGAGCAGACCGAGGTCCTCGGACGGCTCGAGACGCTCCTGGCGCTCGTCGAGGGCTGGGTCGACGACGTGGTGGCCCAGGCGACGATCCGGTTCATGCCGGCGGCCGGACCTCTGGCCGAGACCGTACGACGTCGCCGCGCAGCCGGCGGTCCCGCCGAACAGGTGTTCTCCTCGCTCGTGGGACTGGAGCTGCGGCCCCGCCGCACCCGCGATGCGGCCAACCTCTGGGCAGCGCTCCGCGCCGCTCGTGGGGTCGACGGTCGCGACGCCGTCTGGCAGCACCCGGACAGCATGCCTGCGGCACGGGACCTCGACGACCCCCTCGGCTTCGTCAGCGGCGACGCCAGCACCGAGCACGACGACATGGACGCTGAGCTCGCGAAGCTGCTCGACGAAGAGGGCAAGAACTCCTAGTGTCGCGTGGCCGAAGACTGTTTCCGGTTGGCGTTGTCCCCTTCGTGCATCGCAAGCGCCGGAGCGCAGGCGTACCGGGTCGTACGACGAGCTTCGGCAACGCTGCGAGGTGCGTGCCCATGGGCGCGCCAAGCGTCAATGGATTTCGGCCACGCGACACGAGATCGATTCAGAACAGGGCGTCGCCGGTATCGTCCTCCAGGTCGGGGTCGGCTGACAATGCGCCGTCGTCGGTCGCCAGGACGTGGGCGACGCCGTGGAGGAAGCCCTTGGCGAGGTCATGCTTCGGGTAGCGGCGCATCAGGTCGTGGAAGCGCGCCGTGTGGTTGGCCTCCGCGAGGTGCAGCAGCTCGTGCAACAGGACGTAGTCGACCACCCAGGCCGGCATCGCCTTGAGCCTGTCGCTGAGACGGATGTCGCCGGTCGTCGTCGTGCACGAACCCCAGCGTTGGTTCTGACGGGTCGACCAGCTCACGCTGGACAACCTCGCCAGCAGCGGCAGGTCGGGCGTCAGTTCTTGCGCCAGCCGTACGGCCGCGCGCTCGAGGTCGATGTCGCCGCGACGGTGGCCTCCAGCCTCACGCTTGCGCAGCCTCTCGACCAGACCCGGGACCAGTCGCTCGCACTCTGCCACCGACAACGACGCGGGCACGGTCACGACGATGACCCCGTCCTCACGCCTGGCCTGGAGGCTGCGTCGACGTCTCGCGCTGCGGCGGATCACCACTCCGTCAGGTATGCCCACGTCTGGTGTCCTTTCGTCGCGTCCCAGCATGGCAGCCGGCACCGACAGCCTCCTTGACCACGATCTCTTCGGATGGCTACTCTCATCTCCGACAAGGTCCTCAGTGTCGGCCGTTCGCAGGGGAAGGCAAACGGTTCGACCGAGGACCTTGTTTCATGCCCGCACGGGACTTGTCGGCACTTCCAGTCAAGAGGATGTGGCGCGTCCACGTGCGCAACCCAGCTGGGCCAACGTAGAATACGCGCCCAGGACACACGACGACGGTCATCCCAGATCGTCGCCGCGAACAAGGAGGAACTGTGGCGGACAAAACTGTGGCGGACAAGACTGTGGCGGACAAGACTTATACGGGCGAGTTCTACTGCGTGAAGTGCAAGGCGAAGCGCTCGGCGACCGGCAACATCGTCGTCAGCGAGAACGGCACCCGCATGGCCAAGGGCAAGTGCCCCGAGTGTGGCACGAACCTGAACCGGATCCTCGGCAAGGCCTGATCCGGACCGCAAGGCGTCGGAGGGCGGGACCGCAAGGTCCCGCCCTCCTGCTGTTCCCGTGATGGACACCCCTGGTGTTGTCCATCACGGCCCTGGTGTTGCCGGTTGTCCGCCAGCCCTTCCGCCATCAGGACCCGGTGGGTGAGCATGGGCCATGCCCCTCCGCGCACACCGTCCGAGACGCCGCAGGCCGCGAGGCGATGTGGTCCCCGTCTGGCGGAGTCCCACAACCCTTCAGGTCGGCCTCGACGACGACGTGCTCGTCCTCGAAGGGGTACCGCCCCTTGCCGACCAGCTGCTGCAGACCCTGGCGTCCGACGGTGAGTTCGCTGAGTCGTCGGACACCGCACGTGTCGCCTGGCAGGACTGGCTGCTGGACCGGCTCGACGAGCACGGCCTTCTCGGAGGACCAGCACCGGCCGCACGCCTCCGGGTCCTGGGCAGCGGTGTCGTGGCCGAACGCATCGCCACGCTGCTGATCGACCTGGGCCATACCGTCCTGATCCACGATGCGACTCCTCTACCGGGCACCCGCCGAACCCAGGGCCAACGACTCGTGAGCCAGCTCCGGGGCACCCCCCGCCGTCGCGGAGGACGGGCCGTCGTCGACGCGGGCGAGGCCGTCGACCTCACGGTCGTGTGTACGGGGACGTGCGAGCCCGATCGCAGCCTCACCGACTCGCTGGCGCGGGACGGCGAGGCGTACCTGGTCGTCAGGACTCGTCCCGGCACGGCTGTCGCTGGCCCGCTGGTCGTCGGGTCGCAGACGTCGTGCGTGCGCTGCGCCGACCTGTGGCGGGTGCATGTCGACCCGGCCTGGCCCCGGATCGCCGCCCAGCTCGCCCACCGGCTGTCCCCCGACGACCCGCTCCTCGACGCGTGGGTGGCCGCAGTGAGCCTGGCTCAGATCGCAGCCTTCCTGAACGGCGAGACTGGCGAGCTCCGCTCGAGAACCCTCACGCTGTCGGCCGATACGGGCTGTACGACGCTGCGCGTCTGGCCCCGCCACCCTGACTGCGTCTGCCACGGCCGACGTCGCGAGTTGGGTAACCCGCGGGCGTCGGACAGAATTGGGGCATGAACGCTGACGAGCCCGGCCTCGAGACAGCGGACCCAGCCGGCCAGGCCGCCGACTCCGGCGAGAACCGCGTCCCGACCTCAAGCTTCTCCCGCGGAGCGCGGATGCTCGGCCTCCCCCTCGGATATGCCGGACGGGCGACCGTGGGCTTCGGCCGCCGCCTGATGGGTCAGAGCGCTGAGTCGGTGCAGAACGACATGCGTCAACAGGCCGCGGCGCAGATGTTCCGCGTGCTCGGGGAGCTCAAGGGCGGCGCGATGAAGTTCGGCCAGGCGCTGAGCATGTTCGAGGCGGTGCTGCCGGACGAGATCGCCGGGCCGTACCGCGACCAGCTCCGACGTCTTCAGGACTCCGCCCCGCCGATGCCCGTCGCGCGTCTGGAGGCGGTGCTCGAGGCAGAGCTGGGCGCCGGTTGGCGCGACCTGTTCAGCGATTTCGGTCGCCGTCCGGCAGCCG
Organism: Propionibacteriaceae bacterium; assembly: GCA_043739465.1. Classification (GTDB taxonomy): domain Bacteria; phylum Actinomycetota; class Actinomycetes; order Propionibacteriales; family Propionibacteriaceae; genus Fen-668. The sequence goes on along the minus strand of JAYUEA010000179.1, from coordinate 826 downwards.
CCGCCTCTATCGGTCAGGTGCATCGCGCCACGTGGGCCGCTACGGGCGAGCCTGTGGCGGTGAAGATCCAGTACCCCGGCGCCGACGCCGCCCTGGAGAGCGACCTGGCGCAGATCGGCCGCCTCGCCTCGGTGATGTCCCCGCTCACGGGCAGCGTTGACGTGAAGTCGCTCACCGCCGAGATCGCGGACCGCATCCGCGAGGAGGTCGACTACCTCAAGGAGGCCGAGCACCAGTCCATCGCCGCGGCGGCCTACGCCGGCGACACGGAGTTCGCGGTCCCGTCGGTGCTGACGGCGACCCGGCGGGTGCTCGTCAGCCAGTGGCTGCAGGGCTCCAAGCTCAACGCCGTGGCCGAGTGGGACGAGGAGCGGCGCAACGCGGTCGGCCTCTCGTACGTGCGGTTCCTGTTCTCAGCCCCGCAGCGCGCAGGCCTGCTCCACGCGGACCCGCACCCCGGCAACTTCCTCGTGCTCGAGGACGGCCGCCTCGGCATCGTCGACTGGGGCCTCGTGGCGCGGCTCCCCGAGGGGCTGCCGGAGCCCATGGGTCGTCTCATCCGTACAGCGCTGCACGGGAACGCCGCTGAGGTCGCGGCCGGTCTTCGCAACGAGGGCCTCTTGGTGGGCGATGTCGACCCGCAGGACCTCATGGCGTTGCTGTCGCCGTTCGTCGAGCCGGCCGCGGCCGCCGAGTTCCACTTCACGCGCGACTGGATGCGTGGCGAGTACCAGCGGCTAGCCGCGGAGGGCCACTCGTCCGAGACGGTGATGAACAAGCTCAACGTGCCGCCGGTGTACGCGCTGATCCACCGGGTCTGGATGGG
>JAYUEA010000178.1:0-2033 GCA_043739465.1 Propionibacteriaceae bacterium | reverse complement strand
CGGCACGCTCCTCGCGACGCAGCCGCGCCGCCTCCTGCGGGTCGAGCACAGCAGTCCTCTCGGCTCCGGGCACTGCGCCCAGGGCAGCGGCACCGGCGACGGCACCTCCGGCCATCGCCACATTCGGCGCGGCGTCGCGGAACAGGGACCGCTGCCTCGCGGCCTCTGAATCGGCAGCCGCGTCGGCGGCCAGCGGCTCGGTGAAGTCGTCATCGACCGGGGCATGCAGAGTCGGCGCCGCAGCGACATGCTCGGTGGGTACGACGTCGTCGGCAGCGGACTCGTCCACGATCGGGGCGCCGACGGACGCGTCGATGGGGTGGATCCGCGCGGGCTCGTCGATCTCGGAGGACTCGACCGACGTCTCCGCAAGCGGTTCCTCGGCAACGATCGGCTCGTCGATGACGGGCTCCTCGGCGACCGGGGCTTCGACGATCGGCTCGTCAACAGCCACTGGCTCGGGAACTGCAACAGGCTCGTAGACCGGAGCGGGCTCCTCGACGGCGACGGGCTCCTCAACGGCGAGGGGCTCCTCAACGGCGACGGGCTCCTCAACGGGCTCGGGCGTCACGGCCGGCCACGGGAAGGTGACGGGCGGCGTGGCGGCGTCAGCGCCGGGCCACGTCACGCTGGACGCCACGGGCGCGGCCTCGACCACGGGCTCCGACCACGGCCCTGCCACCGGCTCCGACCATGGCTCTGCGACCGGCTCGGCTGCAACAGGCTCTGCGGCCACGACCGGCTCGACGTCTGCCGCCGGCTGCTCGGCCACGATCGGCTCGACGTCTGCCGCTGGCTGCTCGGCCACGTACGCGGAGTCCGCGACGGGCTGCTCGACCACGTCAGAGGCGACCGGGGCAAGCTCGCTCGCGGGCGGCTCCGTACCCTCAGGACCCGCGACAGGCCCAGCCTCTGGGGCGATCGTCTCGTCCGGGGTGTCGGTTGCGGGCTCATCGGGTGCGGGCTCATCCGTACCGGTGAACCACGAGATGGCTTCGTCGACGCGCTCGCGCAGCGAGTGGGTCTCGTCCGGATGGTTCGTCACGGCTTCTCCTCGGTCCATCTTCCTCGGGTCGTTAGACCCGGCCATCTTCCCATTACCCCAAGCGTTGAGCGCGCACCCCGCGCGCGCGCCGCGCTAATCGCGCGACTCGGCCTCGGGCGTAGGGTCGCCCTGTGAGGACACGTACATCCCTGGAGACCCCGCTGCTCCCCGGCCTGGCCGCGTCCGTCGCGGTGAGCCGTAAGGCGATCGACCGCTATGCGTACGCGCACGACGCGTCCCACTACCAGCTCGTGCCCGATGCGGTGGTGACCCCCACCACCCCCGTACAGGTCGCTGCCGTCCTCCGCGCCGCCCGCACCGCGGGCCGCTCGGTGACCTTCCGCTCCGGCGGCACCTCGCTGTCGGGCCAGGCCGTCACGAGCGACGTCATCGTCGACACGCGCCACCACTTTCGTACGGTCTCGGCCTCCGACGACGGCACCCTCGTCACCGCCGGCCCCGGCATCACCGTCAACCGCGTCAACGCCACGCTCCGCCGCCACGGCCGCGTCCTCGGCCCCGACCCCGCCTCGGAGATCGCCTGCACGATCGGCGGCATCGTCGCCAACAACTCCTCGGGGATGAGCTGCGGCACGCACGCGAACCCGTACGCGACCCTCGACTCCCTCGTGGTCGTCCTGCCCAGCGGTACCATCCTCGACACCGGAGACCCGCACGCGGCCGAGAAGATGCGCTCGCTGGAGCCGGAGATGTACGCGGGGCTCGCCTCCCTGCGCCAGCGCGTGATGGCCAGCTCGACGATGGTCGACACGATCCGGCGTCGGTTCTCGATGAAGAACACGATGGGGTACGCGGTGAACGCGCTGCTCGACTACTCCGAGCCGCTGGAGATCCTCGAGCACCTGCTGGTCGGCAGCGAGGGCACGCTCGGCTTCGTGGCCGAGGCCCGGTTCCGTACGCTCCCTATCCGCACCCACGTCGGCACCGCGCTCCTCACGTTCCCCACGCTCGCCGCCGCGACCCAGGC
>JAYUEA010000177.1:0-6159 GCA_043739465.1 Propionibacteriaceae bacterium | reverse complement strand
CGGCGCCCAGTAGTACGAATGCCCGGTGAACTCCAGCCGACACGCGGGCGACGGACCAATTCGGTGGTCCTGAGGTTGCGCACCACAGAACATCGCCGTTAGGTTTCTTCACGTTCCGGACGCGGATGCTGCACCCCATGTCCTACGCACCGTCCACATGCGGCGTAGTCTCTTGTGGACAACCAGGTTGCCGGAGACTCCGTCAGCGACGGAACACGCAACACAAAATTGCTCTGGCTAGGGAGGATGTCATGACCGACACGCCTCCGGCTGGCATCGGCGAGGATCTCGCCAGCCTGTGGACATACATCCTGTCCGAGCTCGATGGCCCCAACCGCGCGATCATGTCCAGCTGCACGCCGCTGACGATGCACGGGTCGACGCTGATGATCGCCGCGCCCAACGACTTCACCCGTGAGCGCCTGGAGAACCGCCTCCGGGGCCGGATCGAGACGGCCCTGAGCGGAGCTCTCAGTGAGCCCTCCCACATCGGCGTCACGATCGACCCGACGCTGCACACCGAGTCCCGCATCGACGCGTACGAGTCGTCGTACGACGAGCCGGAGGACCTGGCGCCGAGCCCCGCTCCCCGCTCGAAGCATGACCACGCGCGGCTGAACCCCAAATACACGCTCGAGACCTTCGTCATCGGGCCGTCCAACCGCTTCGCCCACGCGGCCGCGGTGGCGGTGGCCGAAGCGCCAGGCAAGTCGTACAACCCTCTCCTCATCTACGGCGCGTCCGGCCTCGGCAAGACCCACCTGCTGCACGCGCTGGGCCACTACGTGCAGACGTACCACCAGCACCTGCGCGTGAAGTACGTCTCCACGGAGGAGATGACGAACGAGTTCATCAACGCCATCTCCGACAACCGGCAGGCGCAGTTCCGGCGCGCCTACCGCGACGTCGACGTGCTGCTGATCGACGACATCCAGTTCCTGGAGCGCAAGATCGGCACCCAGGAGGAGTTCTTCCACACGTTCAACACGCTCCACAACGCGAGCAAGCAGATCGTCATGACCTCAGACCGGCCGCCGAAGCTCCTCGAGGCGCTCGAGCCGCGGCTGCGCAGCAGGTTCGAGTGGGGCCTGCTCACCGACGTGCAGCCGCCCGACCCCGAGACCCGGATCGCGATCCTTCTCAAGAAGGCGCTCCACGAGGGACTCGTCGTGCCGCCGGACGTGCTCGAGTTCATCGCGACGAAGATCCAGAGCAACATCCGCGAGCTCGAGGGCGCTCTGATCCGCGTCACGGCGTACGCGTCACTGAACAAGCAGAACGTCGACCTGGAGCTGGCGGCCGCAGTGCTCAAGGACCTGATCCCCGAGGGCGGCGAGCAGCCGATCACGACGGTGATGATCATGAACGAGACAGCGTCGTACTTCGACCTCTCGCTCGAGGAGCTCACTGGTCCGGGGCGCGCCCAGAGCGTGGCGACCGCGCGTCAGATCGCCATGTACCTGTGCCGGGACCTCACCGACGCCAGCCTCCCGAAGATCGGTCAGCAGTTCGGCGGCCGTGACCACACCACGGTCATGCATGCCAACCGCAAGATCAAGGACCTCATGAGCCGCGACCGTGACGTGTACACGAAGGTCACCGAGCTCACCAACCGCATCAAGCAGTCCGCCCAGCGCCGCTGACCCTCTGGCGTGGCTGCCGAGTGGGTTCGGGTGTCGCGGCTGGGAACGTCTTCGTACCGGTGGCGTGCACCGCCGACTCCCCCCGTGGCCCGGCATCAGCCACTGCGACGCCACAGGCAAACCGTCGGACCCCATGGACCTTCAGCGCACGCACCTTCGCCGCCTGTGACGTCGGTCGGTGAAGTCGCTCACGAGGACCCGTGTGCCTCTTCCGAGGATGGACAACCGGTGGTGGCTGACCATCGGCCACGACCCCGTGCGTACAGCTCGCGACACTCGTCACGATCCATTTCCGTCGCTGTCACACTATCCACACTGTCCACAGGGGGGTGTGGACAGTCTGTTTGTTTCCCGCTGTTTCCCGAGCGGTCGCCGGCTGGTCACAGATCCGTCCCCAGATCCTCCCCGTGTAGTTCGCCCCCGTCCACACGAACGACAAGGATGGGATTCAGATGCGGCTTGCCCGGATGCATGTCATCCACAGCGTCCACAGCACCTACTACTACTACAAGGGTTATCTCTAGAGGTAAAGGATTCGAAGTCTGCGGGACCTCGATGTGGGGACAACTCCCTCAAGGGCGTTCCACAGGCTCCCCACGTGGGGAAGGTGGCCACATCACCATGGTCCGCCGGGATAGGATGCCGAGGCGAGGAAAGGGAAACGTGAAGATCCGACTCGAAAAGGACGTTCTGGCCGAGGCCGTGCAGTGGGCGGCGAGGAGTCTGCCGACGCGCCCGAGCGTCCCGATCCTGGCCGGCTTGCTGGTCAAGGCCGAGGGCAGCACCGTGGTGTTCTCCAGCTTCGACTACGAGACCAGCGCCCGCATCACCGTCGCTGCCGACGTGTCCGAGCCTGGCGTCGCCCTGGTGTCCGGCCGTCTGCTCGCCGACATCTCGCGCTCGCTGCCGAACAAGCCGGTGACGTTGTCGGCGTCCGGATCAAGCCTCGAGCTGGTCTGCGGGTCGGCGCGCTTCACGCTGCAGCTGCTGCCTGTCAACGACTACCCCGAGCTGCCGCCGATGCCCGAGGCAAGCGGCACGGTCGCGTCCGAGGAGTTCGCCCGCGCCGTGTCCCAGGTCGTCGTGGCCGCGGGCCGGGACGAGCTGCTCCCCGTCTTCACCGGCGTCCGGGTCGAGATCGAGGGCGACCAGGTCGACCTCCTCGCCACGGACCGCTACCGGATGGCGCTCAAGGAGATGTCGTGGAACCCGACGTCGACGCGGGCGTCCGGTGCCGCACTCGTACCGGCGAAGGTGCTCGCCGACGCCGCCCGCTCGATGACCGCGGGCGAAACCGTCACGCTGAGCATCGCCACTGCGACCTCCGGCCAGGGCCTCATCGGCCTCGAAGGTGAGGGCGCCGGCGGCTCCCGCCAGATCACGACCCGCCTGCTCGACGGTGAGTTCCCGAAGGTCCGCCACCTGATGAGCATCAATGCGGCACTGACCGTACGGACGAACACCGCCGATCTTCTCGCGTCAGTGAAGCGCGTCGGCCTGGTGGCCGAGCGCAACACCAGCCTGCGGATGCTCATCGAGGACGGTGCGATCACGCTCGAGGCCGCAACCGGTGACCAGGCGCAGGCGTCCGAGGCAGTGGCGGCCATCGTCGAGACCGTGGGCGGCGGCGAGCAGCCCGTCACGTCGGCCGGCTTCAACCCCCACTACCTCTCGGATGCGCTGACCGCCCTCGACGCCCCGTACGTGCACTTCGCCTTCACCGCCCCCGGCAAGCCCTGCCTCGTAACCGGCCTGTCGGAGATCGACGGCGAGCCGGCCACTGACTACCGGCACGTCATCATGCTGATGCGCCTGCCGAACTGACCTGCGGCCGCGGCCGGCCCTTTCATGCATGTCACGCATCTCCACCTCGTCGACTACCGGTCGTACACCGAGGTCCAGGTCGCGCTGCAGCCCGGCGTCTGCGTCTTCGTCGGCGCCAACGGGCAGGGCAAGACGAACCTGGTCGAGGCTGTCGAGTACCTGGCCACGCTGGGCTCCCATCGCGTCGCCGGAGACCAGCCGTTGGTACGGGCTGGGGCGGAGCGCGCGACCGTACGTGCGCGCGTGCAGGCGTCGGTCGACGACCCGCGGTCTCTGCTGCTGGAGCTCGACATCGTGCCCGGCAAGGCCAACCGGGCGAAGCTGAACCGGGCTCCGTTGAAGCGGGCGCGGGATCTGCTCGGGGCATTGGTCGTCGTCCTGTTCTCGCCGGAGGACCTGGCTGTCGTCAAGGGCGACCCGAGCGAGCGCCGCCGATTCCTCGATGACCTGCTCGTGTCACGCTGGCCGCGGTTCGCGGGGATCCGCGGCGACTACGATCACGTGCTTCGGCAACGCAACGCGCTGCTGAAGTCGTTGTCGGGTCGCACTGGCCGGGTCGCCGGTGCCGATGTCGCCGCCACCCTCGACACGTGGGACGAGCACCTGTCGCAGCTCGGCGCGGAGCTGGTCGTGGCGCGACTCGCGACGCTGCTCGACCTGGCGGCGAACCTCGACACCGAGTACCGCGCGATCGCGCCGATCAACAGCGAGGCCAGGGCCACGTACGTGTCGAGCAACCCGATCGTCGCCGATCCACCCCTCAGCCGTGACGAGATCGCCGAGGCGCTGAGGGTGCGGATGAGTGAGCGGCGGTCGGAAGAGATCGCCCGCGGGGTCTCCCTGGTAGGGCCGCATCGCGACGACATCCTGTTGGAGATCGGTACGTTGCCGGCGAGGGGGTACGCGAGTCATGGCGAGTCCTGGTCGTTGGCGTGCGCACTGAGGTTGGCGGCGTTCCGGCTGCTGCGTACGGATGGGATCGAGCCGGTGCTGATCCTCGACGACGTCTTCGCTGAGCTCGACCACACGCGGCGGCAGCGGCTCGCGCTGGGCATCGCCGGCGCGGAGCAGGTGCTGATCACGGCAGCGGTCGCCGATGATGTGCCCAAGGAGCTCGGCGGAGTCAGGTACTCCGTGGACAGCGGCATGGTGACGCCGGAGGATGGCTCCGATGCCTGAGTCGCCGCAGTCCCCGGAGCCGGTCGTCGAGCACGACCCGACCGGTACGGACTATGCCCGGCGCATCGCCCGTACCGTCCGCGCGACCTCCGCCCCCGCTCCCCAGCGGAAACGCTCGTCAGGGCCGCCGACTATGTCCGGGCCAGGCGCCGACGCCCGCGACCCGAAGCTGGTGAACAACGTGCTCGACTCGTACATCGCCGACCGCGGCTGGGAGGTCAGCGTCTCGATCCACACGCTGCTCGACCGCTGGTCCGACATCGTGGGCGAGCAGGTGGCGGCGCACTCGACGCCGGAGACGTACGACTCGGGCGTGGTCGTCGTCCGTACCGACTCCACCACCTGGGCCACGCAGCTGCGCACCATCGCCTCGCAGATCGTCGCGAAGCTCAACGAGTCGGTGGGGGACGGGGCCGTCACGCGGGTCGAGGTCCGAGGCCCGGACGCGCCAACGTGGCGTCACGGGCGGCTGCGCGTCAAGGGCCAAGGGCCGCGCGACACGTACGGGTAGGGCAGGACTGCTTTACCCAGTTCCCTCGAGTGGGACGAATCTGCCAGTCGTTGGATCGTGCGGCCATAAACGGCCGCCCGGCATCGTCGGTTGGCGGATTCGTCTCACCGAGGTCGCGGACGGTCGCGGCCCTAGCGGGAACGCGCCCACAGAGCCACTGGGCCCCCCTGACCCGTAGGGGACCTCAGTTGTACCGCCCTGAACCCCCTAGAACGGCCATCTAGCGCGACTCAGGGCCGGTTTTCGGTCCGAGCCCCCCAGAATTCTGAGGGGCTGAGAGTGTGGGGGTTCGTCTCGGGACCCTCCGACAGGTAGACTGTTCACGTTCACGGATCGCCGGCGACCGCTTGAGGTTTGCGGCGTGGCGCCGGTCAGCGTTCGTACACCGGCTGAGCAGCCGGAAAGGACTAGATGTCAGTGGCTAAGCAGGGTGCGCCCAACGATGAGGAACTGTCGGCCGAGGACCTCGAGGGCGTCCCCCAGGGTGACCTCATCGACGACGAGGAGGAGATGCTCACCGAGAACGTCTCCATGGCATCCAAGGTCGACGCCGGCGAGTACGACTCCAGCTCCATCACCGTTCTCGAAGGTCTCGACGCCGTACGCAAGCGGCCCGGCATGTACATCGGCTCGACCGGTGAGCGCGGCCTCCACCACCTTGTCGCCGAGGTGGTCGACAACTCCGTCGACGAAGCGTTGGCCGGCTACTGCGACACCATCGACATCCGTCTGCTGCCCAACGGCGGCGTGAGCGTCGTCGACAACGGCCGCGGCATTCCCGTCAAGATCCACCCGACCGAGGGCATCCCGGCCGTCACGCTCGCGCTCACCGTGCTCCACGCCGGCGGCAAGTTCGGCGACGGCGGCTACAAGGTGTCCGGCGGTCTGCACGGCGTCGGCGTCTCCGTCGTGAACGCCCTGTCGAGCAGCCTCACCGTCGACATCTACCGCGACGACCACCACTGGCGGCAGTCGTTCGCGCTGGGTGACCCCACGGGACCG
>JAYUEA010000176.1:0-6162 GCA_043739465.1 Propionibacteriaceae bacterium | reverse complement strand
GCTGTACGAGACCGGCAGCAACTGCCTCCCGTACCGCCTGCGGCCCCTCGACGAGGAACTGCCCGGCAGCACGACGTCCCTTCAGCGTGGACAGCCGTCGAGCCGACCGAAGCGCACCTGTTGGCGCGGGTCCGGTCGGCTCGGAGGCTGCGGACTGATGAACCGTCCGCCGTGTCATGAGGTCGGTCAGGCCGCCGCTGCGGCCGTCGCGTCCTTCGCAGCCTTCACCAGCGCGGAGAAGGCGGTCGGGTCGCTCACGGCGAGCTCGGCCATGATCTTGCGGTCCACCTCGATGCCTGCAGCCTTGAGCCCGGCGATGAAGCGGTTGTACGTCATCCCCTCGGCGCGGGCCGCCGCGTTGATCCGCTGGATCCACAGGGCGCGGAAGTCGCCCTTGCGGTCGCGGCGGTCACGGTAGGCATAGGCGAGCGAGTGGAGCAGCTGCTCCTTCGCCTTGCGGTACAACCGCGAGCGCTGCCCGCGGTAGCCCGAAGCCATCTCGAGGACTTCGCGGCGCTTCTTGTGTGCATTCACTGCCCGCTTCACGCGTGCCATGAGTTACTCCTTGATACTGAGGTCTGGTGGGATTCAGATGCCGAGAAGGCGGCGAACTTTCTTGGCGTCCGATCCGGTCAACGGGGCATCGGGCATGAGGCGACGCATCGCACGGGACGACTTGTGCTCGTTGAGGTGGCGCTTGCCGGCTGAGCGGTGCGTGAGCTTGCCGCTTCCAGTCACCTTGAACCGCTTCTTGGCACCGGAGTGCGTCTTCATCTTCGGCATGTGCCGCTCCGTTCTATCTTCTTCGGACTTGAGGGTCGAGCCGACTCAGAGGTCGACGTCGGGATCGAGGTTGTCGGCCGGGCCACGACGACGCTTGGGCTCGGCTCTGGCGATGTGCGCGGCCCGAAGGTCCGCCAGCGCCTGCTGCTCAGCTTCGCCGACCGCCGCGCGTTCTGCTGCCCTGCGGTCCTTGTCGGCCTGCACTTCGACGAGGGCCTCGGACTTCTTGCGGGTCGGGGCCAGGACCATGATCATGTTGCGCCCGTCCTGCTTCGGCGAGGACTCGACGATGCCGTCCTCGGCCACCGCGTCCGCCAGCTTCTTGAGCAGGTTGAAGCCCAGCTCCGGCTTCGACTGCTCGCGGCCACGGAACATGATGGTGACCTTCACCTTGTCGCCGCCCTTGAGGAAGCGGGTGACATGGCCCTTCTTGGTGTCGTAGTCGTGGGCATCGATCTTCGGCCGCAGCTTCATCTCTTTGATCACGGTATTCGTCTGGTTTCGCCTGGACTCGCGCGCCTTCTGGGCGTTCTCGTACTTGAACTTGCCGTAGTCCATGAGCTTGCACACCGGCGGCCTGTTACCCGGGGCGACCTCCACGAGGTCCAGGTCGGCCTCCTGGGCAAGCCGGATGGCGTCTTCGATGCGGACGATGCCAACCTGCTCTCCGTTCGGCCCGACGAGTCGCACCTCGGACACGCGAATGCGGTCGTTGATGCGCGGCTCAGTGCTGATGGGTCCTCCACGCGATTCAGTGCTGATGTGTCCTCCAAGGATCTGTACGGGTGCCGGCACGACGAAAGGGCCTCCGCGCGGACGCGAAGACCCTGACCAATGGTGGGCGCTGGAGCGCTGCACCCGTTCGGTGACCTGCCACCGTGAGGTGGTCAGGTGGGAGGTCAGGCCTCCACTTCCACGCGGCCCTCAGAGGGCCGACCGGGTCATCCTATGCGGAGGGCCCTACCGGCGCGAAATCGCGAGGTGACGCTCAGCCGTTCTGGTCGAGGTAGGCCCAGCCGAAGCCGCCGTCCTCGAGCTCGACGAGGCGTCGGCCGGCTGACAGCTGGGCGACGAGGTCGTCGCCGATGACGAACGGTACGGGACCGGCCGGGTCGATCAGAAGTGCCGACGCGCCGGTCTCGAGGGCGGTGGCGGCGAGGTCGTCGAGGGTCGCGGGTACGGGACGTGCGTGCGGCTCCCAGGCGACCAGCGCGTCGATCCCGGTGAATGCCAGCAGGGCTCTGCGGCCGTCGGCTGCTGTGATCGACACAGCGGCAAGCTCGGCATGGCGGTCAGGGTCCGGCCCGTCGGACGAGTCGTCACCGCTCGCGACGACGGGCATGAGGAGCCGACTGCCGCACAGGACGGCGACGGCCCGCAGATAGCTGCTGGGGAGGTCCTCGCCGGAGGCGGCGATCGCCTGTCGCACCGCCGGGTCAGCGTCGCCCTGGTCACCGATGAACGCGGCGCTGGGTTGGCGTAGGGTCCGGTGCTCGGGGTGGGGCGTATCAGTCACCGTCCGGCCCGCTCTGAGTCTGACGCTGCTCGGCGATGGCCTCCCGCAACGCCTCGTACTGGGCGAAGGCGTAGGCCTTGTCGCTGCCCTGGATGCCCATGAGGGGGACGACATCGTGGTCGCCCTCGGCGCTGGCGCCCTGGAGGACCACGCGCGGCCAGGGGTTGCCGGGGTGGAACTGGATCTCGCCGACGTCGGACCAGGGCAGCAGATGGGTGCGGAGGCCGTTGCGGTAGCGCAGGCCGTCGGGCTCGACACGTACGGAGCTGAAGCCGATCGCGGCCATGATCGTCACCATCACGATGAGGAACAGGACGAGCGTGAAGACCTGTTCGCCCGTGAAGCGAGCCCGTACGTCGGGGCCGAGCGCCACGAACGCGATGACAGCCCCGACGACGATAACGGCGGAGAAGCCGATCGCTGCGTAGCGCGGACCTCGCGGGTAGGCGACGAAGGCCGGCCTCACAAGCGACACGCGGCGATGTCGGTGATGAGGATGGCGCGGGCGCCGACGTCCCAGAGGCTGTCCATGAGCGACTGGGCGTTGCGGCGCGGCACCATGGCACGGACCGCCGACCAGCCGGCCTTGGCGAGCGGCGACACCGTGGGGCTCTCGAGGCCGGGCGTCAGCGTGATCGCGTCGTCGAGGAGGTCGTTGTTGATGTCGTAGTCGATCAGCACGTAGTCGCGTGCGACCAGGACGCCCGAGACCCGGCGCGCCAGCTGCTCCAGGCCGACCGGCTCGTCGCCGCCACGGCGGCGGATGAGGATCGCCTCGGAGACGAGGATCGGGTCGCCGAACACCTCGAGCCCTGCCTTGCGGAGCGTGCTGCCGGTCTCGACCACGTCGGCGATCGCATCGGCAACACCGAGTCGGACGGCGCTCTCGACGGCCCCGTCGAGGTGGATCAGGCGGGCCTCGACATCGTGCTCGCCGAGGTAGGCGGCGACGAGGCCGGGGTACGAGGTCGCGATGCGGCGGCCATGCAGGTCGGCGATCGCCAGCGTCTCGCCACCGGGAGCGGCGAAGCGGAACTTGGTGCCGCCGAAGCCGAGCGGCAGGACCTCGTCGGCGTGGGATGCGGAGTCGAGCAGCATGTCGCGGCCGGTGATGCCGACATCGAGGGTGCCCTCCCCCACGTACACGGCGATGTCACGCGGGCGCAGGTAGTAGAACTCGACGCCGTTGGCCTCGTCGGTGAGCACGAGGTCCTTCGGGTCCCAGCGCTGCCGGTACCCGGCCTCCTTGAGCATCTGCGAGGCAGGCTCGGCCAGCGACCCCTTGTTGGGGACGGCGATCTTCAGCAGGCGGGCGTCGTTCACGACCGCCGAATCTACCGTCTGAGCGCGGGGGGCTCCTAACCGTTCCCGCGGGGTGGTTGGCTGGAGCAGTAGACAACCCGCCGCCACATGACCGCTCGACGGGAGGTCCTGTACTGCTCGGCGGGAGGTCCTGTACCGCTCGAGGAGAGGTCCTGTACTGGTCGGGGAGACAGCTGGTGCTCTTGGGGACCCTTCGAGACAGTGACGGACTCCGTCGGTCAACTCCTCAGGGAACCGTCTTGTGACGCTTGCTCGCCCGGAGCCTCAGAGCTTCTCGTACACGTCGGCGAGGTCGAGGTCCATCGAGATCATCAGCACCTGGAGGTGGTAGATGAGCTGGCTGATCTCGAGGGCGGCGGCGTCCTTGCCCTCGTGCTCGGCGGCCATCCAGACCTCGGCGGCTTCCTCGACGATCTTCTTGCCGATCTCGTGGACGCCCGCGTCGAGTCGTTTGACGGTGCCGGAACCCTCGGGTCGGGTACGGGCGATCTCCCGCAGAGAGACGTACAGCTCCTCGAACGTCTTGCTCACGCGCCGGCCTCTCCGGGAGCCAGCTCGGGGCGTTTGTACTCGACGCCGACCAGCTCGCCGATGTGGCCGCCGACGAGACCCAGAGACGCGTACTGCTCCAACCTGCTGCGGGAGTCGGCGATGTCGAGGTTGCGCATCGTGAGCTGGCCGATGCGGTCGGTCGGGCCGAACGCGGCGTCCTCCACGCGCTCCATCGAGAGCTTCTCCGGGTGGTACGAGAAGCCGCTGCCGGCCGTCTCGAGGATCGAGTAGTCCTCGCCGCGGCGGAGCTTCAGCGTCACCTCGCCGCTCACGGCTGACGCGACCCAGCGCTGCAGCGACTCACGGAACATCAGCGACTGCGGGTCGAGCCACCGCCCCTCGTACATGAGCCTTCCGAGCTTGCGGCCCTCGTTGTGGTAGTTCGCGATCGTGTCCTCGTTGTGGATCGCGGAGATGAGGCGCTCGTAGGCGATGTGCAGCAGCGCCATGCCCGGCGCCTCGTAGATGCCGCGCGACTTGGCCTCGATGATGCGGTTCTCGATCTGGTCGCTCATGCCGAGTCCGTGACGGCCGCCGATGGCGTTGGCTTCGTGGACCAGGCCGACAGGCGTCTCGAACGTACGACCGTTGATCTGGGTCGGCCAGCCGTTCTCGTACGTGATCGTGACGACCTCGGACGGGATCTCCACCGACTCGTCCCAGAACCGCACGCCCATGATCGGGTCGACGAGCTCGATGTTGGCTGTCAGCTCCTCGAGGTCCTTGGCCTCGTGGGTGGCGCCCCAGATGTTGGAGTCAGTCGAGTAGGCCTTCTCCTTGGAGTCGCGGTACGGGAGTTTGCGCTCGCTCAGCCACTGCGACATCTCGGCGCGGCCGCCGAGCTCGGTGACGAAGCGCTCGTCCAGCCACGGCTTGTAGATGCGGAGTTTCGGGTTCGCGAGCAGCCCGTACCGGTAGAACCGCTCGATGTCGTTGCCCTTGTACGTCGAGCCGTCGCCCCAGATGTGGCAGTCGTCCTCGGCCATCGCCCGTACGAGCATGGTGCCGGTCACTGCCCGGCCAAGCGGGGTCGTGTTGTAGTACGAGCGGCCTGCGGTGCGGATGTGGAAGGCGCCGCACTGGAGAGCAACCAGACCCTCGTACACGAGCTGCTCGGTGCAGTCGACCAGGCGCGAAAGCTCTGCGCCGTACGCGCCGGCGCGACCGGGCACCGACGCGACGTCGGGCTCGTCGGGCTGGCCGATGTCAGCGGTGTACGTGCACGGGATGGCACCGTGCTCGCGCATCCAGGCCACCGCGACTGAGGTGTCGAGGCCGCCGGAGAACGCCAGGCCGACCTTCTCGCCGCGAGGCAGGTCGTTGAGGACTGTGGACATGGGCTGAATCCTAGGGCTCCGAGGCGCCTCGCTGATTCCCAGGTTCCCGCTCCGGGCACTCCCCTGCGGACACGCCCACCAGCCTCGATAACGTATCCTCACTGATCGTCCGCCGTGGGAGTGCTGATGCTCCGCCCACGGCGGCGGACCGATGTCGATCCAGGAGACCCCGTGCCCGAGCCCACCCAGCAGCCCGAAGGCGACTCCGATGATGCGATCGATCCGGGGATCGGGAGCGGCAAGGCGACCGCCGGCCGCGACTACGCCGACCGCCTCGGACGGCTGGAGCTGGCCAGGTGGAAGAAGATCCTCGACGTTCAGCGCCCGTACCGCTGGAACCTTCGTCGCCTCCAGCTGGGCCGCTGCCTCGACGTCGGATGCGGCATCGGCCGCAACCTGCTGAACCTCGGTCCTGACGCTGTCGGCGTGGACCACAACGCCGACGCGATCCGGGTGTGCCGGGAGCGGGGCCTGGTCGCGTACACGACGGAGGAGATCGCCGGCGTCGACCTTCCGGTCGGCGGCTTCGACTCGATGCTCATCGCTCACGTGCTCGAGCACGTCGATGCCGGCGTGGGCGACCAGATCATCACCGACTACCTGCCGTACCTCAAGCCAGACGCCAAGATTGTCGTCATCACCCCCCAGGAG
>JAYUEA010000175.1:0-2040 GCA_043739465.1 Propionibacteriaceae bacterium | reverse complement strand
GGCTAACGCCGGCCCTGTCTTCGTCGGGCTTCGTCGATGAGGTCTTGATCGTCTCGCGAGATTCGATTCCGGGCGCCGCTGCGGGGTCGGGGGCTACCAGCCCGGGACGCAATGGCCTGCGTCGCCGACTGCCCGGCATTACCCCGTTGGGCAGGGAGGGCGACACGCAACACTAGGCGTTTAGCAGCGGGTGCCAGGTGCTACGCCGCGAGTACTAAGGCACGGGGCTGATCTTCACGGCCCCAGAGCGGGCGGGTCCTACGACGAAAGTCCTATGGCGTCCGTCCCCTTCTGCGACATTCTTCGGGGAGCCTGTCCTCGCTTCTGGAGTCTCTGTATGCGCCCGTCTGCCGTAGCCGTCCTACTCCCCGCCGCTGCGCTGGCCCTCGCTGCGTGCGGCTCCAGCAGTTCCGGCACGTCCGCCGCACCCGCCTCCCAAGCCCCCGACCAGACCTCCTCCGCCCCTGGTGCCGCCCCCTCGATCGGGGGCGCAGGCACCCCCGCCGCCGCTGGGGTCGAGGGCGCCCTGAAGATCGGCGGATTCCACTACAACCCGTCGCCGCTCACCGTCGCCCCGGGCCAGATGGTCTCCGCGACGAACAGCGACGGCGCCGAGCACACCGTTACGTCCGACCAGAAAGGCCTGTTCTCCGGAGACAACATCGCCCAGGGCAAGACCGTCACGTTCAAGGTCCCGACCAAGCCCGGCACCTACACGTTCCACTGCGAGTACCACGCCCGCATGCACGGCACCCTGATCGTCAAGTAGCCGCCTGGTCCGCCCGCCGGTCAGTCGCCGTCATCGCGCCGGCCCCACCGGTGAGCGCGGACAGCCCGGCGGTGAGGCGGGTGTAGCCGCCGACCGCGACGCTGCGCCGATGGGCCGGATCGTCGGCGAGCGCCCCACCGCCGAACTTCGCTGCACCGACCAGGGCGCTGGTCAGCCATCGCTCCGGGGGTTCGGCGCCGGGCGCAGGCGGCCCGACCGCGCTCGAGCCCGGTCGGCTGGACGTTGTCCCAGAGGCGCTGCCCTTGTCGATGCTGTCAGGGGCGGGGTCGGGCACCCCCGCACTATGCCGCTTCAGTCGGCCGACGAGGCTCCGACGACTGGACACTGGCAACGGCTTGCCCGACCTGGACCGTCACAGCACATGAGTAGCACTACTGTCATTCGCGGCCGGAACCAGACTCGACGTGACACCTCAGGCACTCCCGATCGGGCTGGTGGGAGCCCGCGGTGATCTGCGCGCCGGTCCTGCTCCGTCAGGTCTGTGCGCCGGGCCGTTGCACAGCGCTGTCGGGTTCAGCTCGTGGGCGGTTGTGGTCTCGTCGTCGCGACAACCGAAGAAGTGTTCCTGCGCGGCGCGTTGTACGACGCCGTCAACGACCTCGCGGGCACGCCAGCCGCTGTGGCGGTCGGGGCAGTCTGCTTCGCAGCGCTGCACCTACCGCGCTACGGGTGGCAGGTGCTTCCGTTGGATCTGGCCGTCGGGGTCGTCCTGGGCGGCCTGCGGCAGCGCAGCGGAACACCAGCCGCGCCCGCTGTGGCGCATGTCAGCGCCGATATCGCGGGTTGGTTCCTTCGTTGAGCCACATCGCACTGCCGGGCAGGCCGGGTCGGGCTGAACATGGGCCTCTCTGGGGCGTTCGGCCTTGGAGCGTGGTCGGGAACCACCGAGCGAGAGCCTCGCGCTGCCCGAGGCCGGAGCTGGAGCTGAGGACCACGATCGATGGTGCCATTCTTGTGCCATTCGCTACCGAACAGCACTGGTCTAGACCTGTCGCAGCCAGCTTCGCACCCGCTCTGACCTGCGCAGACACAGTTCGACCACCCTGGACAATTCGGCTCACCTGAACTTTTAATCCGCGGGTTCAGGGTTCGATCCCCTGGCGGCCCACCACGGCTCACCTCGAGGTCGCCTCGCTTGTGGTGCGGCTGGGTTACTTCGCCGGCGGGGTGGTCAGGGCAAGGGAGCGGTCGTCGAGCAGCGACCCGTCGCTGTGGTGACGGACCTGCACCCGCACGATGTACGCCGAACC
>JAYUEA010000174.1:0-2043 GCA_043739465.1 Propionibacteriaceae bacterium | reverse complement strand
GCGTGCGGCGCCAGGTCGCTGCGGCGGGGCGGCGCCTCGACCTCGCGGCGAGAGCGGCGGCGGCGCCGTGCTTGCAGTTGATCCGCGTCGGACAGGTGCACCGGCTGGTCACGCCCCCGCCGGGCCGTACGGTCACGACGGTCTCGTACCTGCGTCTGGCAGAACCCACGACGGAGGCCTGCACCACGGTGGCCTCACCGGAGGACGCCACCATGAGCGACTCGACCTTTCCCTCGGCCGCGTACACCTCGCCCGCAGCCACGGCGGCACGGCCGAAGGTGACGGACAGGAGCGCTGGTGTGATCGCGAGGACGGGGTCTATGGGTGCGGTCACACCTGTGACCCTATGCGGGATCCGACCTCGGCGACTCCACGACCACTGTTCCCGCCTGCTCGAGGACCCCGGAACCCTGGGTCAGCGAGGCGACAAGGGCCGCGATGTCGACGCCCGACTGCGCGCTGACAAGCAACGATGCGTCCGCGCCGTACTCGGGTCGTACGGTCAGACCACGTGACGTGAGCTCGTTCACGAGGCGACCGATGTCGGCGTACGAGACGTGCACGCGCCATTGGGGATGGACGAACCGTGCGACGCGGGGCGCAGCGGCGAGTGCCGAGCCGGCCGCATCCCCGTACGCCCTGGCCAGCGGCCCCGCACCCAGCTTCACGCCGCCGAACCAGCGCGTCACCACGCAGACCACGTCGACCAGGCCCGAGCCGTGCAGGGCGGCGAGGATCGGCATGCCGCCTGTACCGGCGGGTTCGCCGTCGTCCGAGGAGCGCTCGACCGGATGGGGCTCGTCGACACCGACGACGAACGCGGAGCAGTGGTGACGTGCACCGGCATGGGCCTTGCGGGCCGCCGCAACCACGGCCCGCGCGGCATCCTCGTCGGCGACCCGGATGATCTCCGCGAGGAACACGGACCGCTTGACCTCGATGGACGCCGAGCCGGTGTAGCCGGGCGGCAGCAGCAGCGTCACCACACCGACCTCAGGCCTTGCTCGGAGTCGTCGCTGGGCGACGGCTGCGCACGTACCAGGTCACGATGAGCACCAGCACCAGCACCTGCGCGGCCACGCAGAACGTGTCGCGGATCCGGGTGCCGATCAGGTACAGGGTCGGCTGGTACGAGATGGCGCGGGCGGTCACGAAGGCGGCCGACAACCACGTCGTACGCCACAGCATCAGGGCGTCGAGCCTGCTCGCCGACGCCAGCGCGAGCGGAGCCCAGGCGAGCAGGTCGTACCAGCTGAACGAGTTCGGCGTCGTGACCAGCCACGACGCGTACAGGATCACGGCCGCCCGGATGGCCTCGGAGGTCGGGTCCTTGGCCGGGTCGACGATGTGGTCGCCGATGCCGGGCAGTGCCCTGATATCGATGAGCCGGTGCAGCAGCCAGGCGATCGCGGCCCAGCCTGCGATCGCGATGACGTTGATGATGATCTTCGAGACGTTCCAGCTGTAGAACTTCGAGAGCAGGCCGAACACGGGACCTGCCCAGGCGCCGGCGTTCACGTACGTGGTGTTGCGGGCGGCGGAGATCAGCGCGGTCGGCTGCCACAGTCCGTAGCAGATGACGAGCGGTACGACAGCGCCGCCGATGATCGCCGCGAGCTTCTTGGGCTCTCGCCGGTAGCCCCACAGGATCGCGACCCCGTACAGGACCATGTTCACCTTGGTGGCGCCCGCCAACCCGATGAGTACGCCGGCGAGCCACGGCCAGCGCCGCATCGCCGCGATCGCCGCCATCGCGAACAGCACGGCAAACGCCTCGTTGTGGGCCTGCGCCGTGACGGCCCAGATCATCGCCGGGTTGACGAGGGTGAACAGCGCCGCGCGGGTCTGCAGCACGGGGTTGCCGGCCGCAAGCCTGTACGCGATCAGTCCGATGCCGAGCATCGGGATGAGGCAGAACAGCTGCAGCCAGAACACGACGTCGTGCATGGACGTGCCGCCGAGCAGGTTGGCGAGCGCCTGACTGGCCGACACGATCGGCCCGTACACGCTGGGCGTGTCCTGCCAGGGGTGCTCCGTGACCGA
>JAYUEA010000173.1:0-2045 GCA_043739465.1 Propionibacteriaceae bacterium | reverse complement strand
TGGACGCGCTGCGCGCCGCAGCCCCGGACGGCACCCGCGACCCCACGGTCGTCGTCCTCACTCCGGGCGTCTTCAACTCGGCCTACTACGAGCACACGCTGCTCGCCCGCACGATGGGCGTCGAGCTCGTCGAGGGCCGCGACCTGCTCTGCTCGGGCGGCGTCGTACGGATGCGTACGACCCAGGGCCTGCAGCAGGTCGACGTCATCTACCGCCGCGTCGACGACGACTTCCTCGACCCGGTGCATTTCCGGCCCGACTCGATGCTCGGCTGCCCGGGGCTGGTGTCAGCCATGCGGAGCGGGCGCGTCACGGTGGCGAACGCCGTGGGCAATGGTGTTGCCGATGACAAGCTCCTGTACTCGTACGTGCCGGACCTGATCCGCTACTACCTCGACGAGGAGCCGGTCCTGCCGAACGTCGACACGTTCCGCTGCATCGAGCCGAAGTCGCTCCAGTACGTGCTCAACAATGCCGACTCCATGGTCGTCAAGCCGGTCGCCGGCTCGGGCGGCAAGGGTCTCGTGGTCGGTTCGCAGGCGACCTCGGCCGAGCTCGACGACCTGCGCGCGGCGCTCGTCGCCGACCCCCGGAACTGGATCGCGCAGCCGATCGTGCAGCTGTCGACGATCCCCACCTACATCGACGGCAAGCTCCGTCCACGCCACGTCGACCTGCGGCCGTTCGCAGTCAACGACGGCGAACGGGTCACGGTGCTCCCGGGCGGGCTGACCCGCGTCGCGCTGCCCGAGGGCCAGCTCGTCGTGAACTCGTCGCGCGGCGGCGGCTCGAAGGACACCTGGGTGCTGTCGGACAACCGCCACGACAAGCCTGCGGAGACCGAGAAGCCCCGTGAGGTCGTCGTACTCAGCCCGCCGGCCGTGTTCCGCGACGACGAGATCCGCGCCCAGCAGCAGCAACAGCAGCAGTCAGGAGTGGGAACGTGCTGAGCCGAATCGCGGAGTCGCTGTACTGGATCGGCCGCTACGTCGAGCGCGCCGACGGCACCGCGCGCATCGTCGACGTCGTACGCCTGTCGTTGCTGGAGACCACCACGTCGGACGCCGCCGAGCTCGTCCTCAGCATGATCATGGGCATCGAGCCGCCATCGAAGCAGGTGACCTTCGACGAGGTACGGGACCGGCTGGTGTTCGACGCCGGCAACCCGAGCTCGATCGCGGGGTCATGGTGCGCGGCCCGCGAGAACGCCCGTCGTGCGCGGGAGATCCTCTCCACGGACCTCTGGGAGGTGCTCAACACGGCGTGGTTCCGGTGGCGCAACCTCGGGGCTCCCGACGCGACCACGAGGCACCTGGCGTGGACTCGTGACCGTGCGGCGCTGATCCGCGGCGTGGCCGACTCCTCGATGAGCCACGACGAGGCCTGGGACTTCCTGATCCTGGGGCGTTCTTTGGAGCGGGCCGACATGACAGCGCGCATGGTCGCGACGGGCACCTTGAAGTTCGCGGGGTTCTCGTGGACCGGCGTGCTCACCGCGTGCAACGCGCAGCAGGCGTACACGCAGACTCATCGCGGCGTCGTCGACGACCGGCTGGCCGCGGCGTTCCTCACGCTGGACCGTCAGTTCCCAAGGTCCGTCGTCTACAACCTGCGCACCGCCGAGGACTGCCTCATGCGGCTGCGCCCGCCGAGCGATCGGATGGGCATCTCCGACGAGGCGCGCAGGCGCCTGGCACGGATCCGTACGTCCATCGAGTACCGCCAGACCGACGACGTGATCGCGGATCTCGCCCCCTCGATGGCCCGGGTCCAGGCGGCCGTGGCGGAGTCGGCGGCGGAGGTTGCCAAACAGTACTTCCCGTCGCGCGCGGCCACACTGTGGACAGGAGAGGTCGTATGAGCCAGCCCACGATCCGCTACCGGATCTCGCACACGACCAGGATCGCGTACGACTCGCCGGTCGCCTCGAGTCACAACGAGGTACGGATGACGCCGACCACCGAGTCAGGACAGACGGCGCTGGAGAGCCGGCTGCGGGTGAAGCCGATGACCTGGAGCCACGTGTACCGCGACTACTGGGGCAC
>JAYUEA010000172.1:0-2052 GCA_043739465.1 Propionibacteriaceae bacterium | reverse complement strand
GTACGGAGTTGTTGTCGATCTTCAGCACCTCGGGCGGCGTGTCGTCGGCGACGAGGTACTTGTTGACGCCGATCAGCGGCTGACGGCCGGAGTCGATGCGGGCCTGGGTGCGGGCCGCGGCCTCCTCGATGCGCATCTTCGGGATGCCGGCCTCGATGGCCTTCGCCATGCCGCCTGCGGCCTCGACCTCGCTGATGAGCGCCCATGCCTTCTGGGCGAGCTCGCTGGTGAGCTTCTCGACGTAGGCCGAACCGCCCCACGGATCCACGACCCGGCAGGTGCCCGACTCCTGCTGGAGGAACAGCTGGGTGTTGCGGGCGATGCGGGCGGCGAACTCGGTCGGCAGGGCGATGGCCTCGTCGAGCGCGTTCGTGTGCAGCGACTGCGTGTGGCCCTGGGTGGAGGCCATCGCCTCGAGGCAGGTACGCATGACGTTGTTGTATACGTCCTGCGCCGTCAGCGACCAGCCGGAGGTCTGCGAGTGCGTACGCAGGCTCATCGACTTGGCGTTCTTGGCGCCGGAGTCGCGAACCAGCCGCGCCCACAGCAGGCGCGCGGCGCGCAGCTTGGCGACCTCCATGAAGAAGTTCATGCCGATCGCCCAGAAGAAGCTCAGCCTCGGCGCGAACAGGTCGACGTCGAGGCCGACGGCCTGGCCGGCGCGGATGTACTCGATGCCGTCGGCCAGCGTGTACGCCATCTCGATGTCAGCGGTCGCTCCCGCCTCCTGCATGTGGTAGCCGGAGATCGAGATCGAGTTGAACTTCGGCATGTTCGCGCTGGTGAAGGCGAAGATGTCGGAGATGATCCGCATGCTCGGGGTCGGCGGGTAGATGTAGGTGTTGCGGACCATGAACTCTTTGAGGATGTCGTTCTGGATGGTCCCGATCAGCTGCGCGGGGGCGACGCCCTGCTCCTCGGCAGCCACGATGTAGAGCGCGAGGATCGGCAGCACGGCGCCGTTCATCGTCATCGAGACGCTCATCGAGTCGAGCGGGATGCCGTCGAACAGCTGACGCATGTCGAGGATCGAGTCGACGGCCACGCCGGCCATGCCGACGTCGCCAGTCACACGCGGGTGGTCGGAGTCGTACCCACGATGGGTCGCGAGGTCGAACGCGATCGACAGGCCCTTCTGGCCGGCCGCGAGGTTGCGGCGGTAGAAGGCGTTGGACTCCTCAGCGGTGGAGAAGCCCGCGTACTGGCGGACGGTCCACGGCTGGTTCACGTACATGGTCGCGTACGGCCCGCGCAGGAACGGCGGGATGCCCGGGTAGGTGCCCAGGAAGTCGAGCCCTTCGAGGTCGCCGGAGGTGAAGATCGGCGGTACGACGATGTGCTCGGGCGTCTCCCAGCCCTCACCCGTCGCGACGGTGTCGGCGGCGGGGACGGCGCCCCCCAGGTCGATGCTGTCGAATGTCGGGAAACTCACTTCGCAACCCCCAGTCGGTCGAGCGTGTCGGAGAGGAAGGCGACGACGTCCATGCCGTCGAAGACCTCGCCGTCGATGACGGAGCCCGCGTCCTCGGAGCCCGTCTCTGTCTTCTTGCCGGCCATCCACACGTGGGCGATGCCAGCGGCCTTGAGTGCGCCGGCGACCTCGATCGCCTGCGTTGCGTACACCTTCGCTGACGAGCACAGGATCACCGTGTTGACGCCCGCGGCCTTGACCTGGGCGACGACCTCGTCGGTGGTGCCGCCCTCGCTGGACGGGTGGGCGAGCCCGGCGACCAGCAGCACGTTGGACGTGAACTGCTCGCGGGGGCCGAAGTCGCGGCGCTCGCCGAGGCTGGCGAGGAAGACGCCCGGCCGGTGGCCGGTGAGCTTCCAGTGCGCCGAGACCCGGTCGCGGAGACCTTCGAAGACCTCCGAGTCGCGGAGGGGCTTGAGGCCCGCCGGTACGGTCTGTGCCGCGCGCGCCTTGAGGTTCTCGACCGGCGTCTCGGCCTCCGGCGGGAACATGCTCACGCCGGTGATCGGCTGCTTGCGGGAGGCGAGGCGCTTGTGGCGCTCGGTGACGGTCTTGGCGATCTGTGCGGTGACCGTCCCGGC
>JAYUEA010000171.1:0-6250 GCA_043739465.1 Propionibacteriaceae bacterium | reverse complement strand
CGCCGCCGTACGCCGACACGGGGTCACACTCGTGGGCCTTGCGGTGAGCCTCGGCGATGTCGGCGCCGACCGCGATGCCGCACGGGTTGGCGTGCTTGATGATCGCCACCGCCGGCTCGGCGAAGTCGTACGCGGCCCGGTAGGCGGCGTCGCCGTCGGTGTAGTTGTTGTACGACATCTCCTTGCCGTGCAGCTGCACCGCCTGCGCGAGGCCGCGGCGCCCCTCACCCGTGTACAGCGCGGCTGGCTGGTGCGCGTTCTCGCCGTAACGCAGCGCCCCCGACTTGCGCCAGGACGCGCCGGCCCACGACGGGAAGCCGTCGCCGCCGGACGTGTCGACCATGACGTTGCTCATCCAGCTCGCCACCGCGATGTCGTACGTGGCCGTGTACTGGAACGCGACCGCCGCCAGACCTTGACGCTCGGCCAGCGTGTAGCCGGCCGCACCCAGTGCCTCGTACAACCCCTGGTACTGATCGGGGGAGGTGACGATGGCCACGGAGGGGTGGTTCTTCGCGGCCGCACGCACCATCGAGGGCCCTCCGATGTCGATCTGCTCGACGCACTCGTCCGGCGTCGCGCCGCTGGCCACCGTCTGTGTGAACGGGTACAGGTTGCTGACGACCAGGTCGAACGGCTCGATCCCGAGCTCGGCCAGCTGGGCCACATGGGAGTCGAGGCGGCGGTCGGCGAGGATGCCGGCGTGCACCTTCGGGTGGAGCGTCTTGACGCGTCCGTCGAGGCACTCGGGGAAGCCAGTGAGGTCGGCGACCTCAGTCACCTGACAGCCGGCGTCGCGCAGCTGCAGTGCCGTGTTGCCGGTCGACACGACCGCCACGCCATGGGCGGCGAAGGCCGCACCCAGCTCGGCGAGACCTGACTTGTCGTACACGGAGACGAGTGCGCGGCGGATGGCGATGCGGTCGGTCATGGTGTCCTCTCGGTGGCGATGCTGGCGATGGTGTCGACGAGCAGCCGACGCTCTGATGTCTTGATGCGTTCGTGGAGCGTCTCTTCGGTGTCACCCGGCTCGACGGCGACGGGCACCTGGGCAAGGATCCGCCCGGTGTCGACACCGGCATCGACGACGAAGACCGTGCAACCGGTGACCTTGACCCCGTACGCGAGCGAGTCACGCACCGCATGCGCCCCTTGGAAGGCAGGCAGCAACGCGGGGTGAGTGTTGATCATGCGGTCGGTGAACCGGGCGAGGAAGGTCGCCCCGACAAGCCTCATGAACCCGGCGGAAACAACGAGATCTGGGTTGTACGAGGCCACCAGGCGGGTGAGCTCCGCATCCCAGACGGCACGGTTGTCGCCGCTGCGCAGCGAGTGCACGAACGTCGGCACGCCTGCCGCGCGAGCCCGTTCCAGCCCGTACGCGCGGGCTCGGTCCGACCCGACTGCGACGACCTCGGCGTCCAGCGACCCGTCAGCGATCGCATCGAGGACCGCCTGCAGGAGGGTGCCCGAACCCGACACCAGTACGACGAGTCGCAGGGGTCGGGACGTCGGCACGGCCCTTACTCTACCGGCGTGGTCTCCTCGTCATCCTGGCCGCCCACGACGACGATCTCGTCCGACGCGCCGGCTCCGACGCCGTCAGCAGCGACCGCTGACCGACGCGACGCGAGCCCGATCACGAGGCCCGCAGCCATGCCGGAGATGCCCAGGAGAGAGCACGCCATGACGAACAGCTCCACGGGCCGGGGGCCCACGCCCACCAGGCGCGCGATGCCCAGGTTGCCCCGCGAGAAGACGGCCACGACGGTCAGGGCGACCCCGGCCACCACGCCTGCGAGCCCTCCCACCAGCGCGGTCTCGTCGAAGCGCGCGCGACGGCGTGGGGCGACCGCTGTCCATGCGGCGACAGCTCCGGCGGCGACGCCCACGACGAGCCAGGACACCATCCCCCACTGACCCGTGGCTGCGGGCGGTACGGCTCCGAAGACGGGCACGGCTGGAAGAAGACCCACGTGCGTGACCGTCGGCGAGATCACCGAGCCGTCGCCCACCGTGAAGCCGGCACCCACGACCCAGGAAGCAGCCCACAGGATGAGGTTGGGCAGGTACGCCAGCTGGCCGAGGATCAGGACGAGACCGCCGACGGGATCGGCACCGAGAGAGTTGGCGAGCAGGGTGATCCGTCCACGACCCTGGTAGAGGGCGACCGCGAGAGCGGCCGTCGCACCGACAAGCACCGTGACGATGCCTGCGCCCGCGGCCATGGGCACACGCCGCGCCCATCCAGGCCACGATCGAGTAGGCACCCAGCCCAGTGCACGACCCACCCCGATGAGACTGGACACACCGGCGAGCAGCGCGCTGCCCAGCAGAGCCTTGGCCACCTGTGTGGGTGTGGTGAGCAGGAACGCGACGACGCCGACCGTGACGAGGTAGGCACCGGTGAACGACAGCACGAGCCGCGCGAGCATGCGCTGCTGCACCTCGAACGTCAGCTCGTCGCTCTCCTGGGCCAGGACCGCCTGGCGAGCGGCCACCCCGGAAAGCCCGGACAGGATCAGGACCAGGACCGCGGTGAGGCCGAGGGGCATCAGCGTGACCGTCGTGCCGCCGATCACGGCACCTGCTCCGTGGGCGAGCAGCCAGAACTGCGTCGCGAGCTCGAAGCCGCCCGAGATCGAGCGCGTCGGGCCGGTGATCGCGGCGACAACGATGGGCGCGGCCACGATGAGCCATCCGGCGACGGCCGCCGCCAAGGCGGACGACAGAACAGCCAACGGCCATGGCAGGGTCGGCGCTCGTACGTCGACCGGCTGGCTCGACCTGCCGAGCCTGCGCACCTCGAGTCGGCGCGTCGTCGCGCGCGCAGACTTTGGTCGGGACCGGGCCATCCCGTCATACTCGCTGTGAGAGGGGGCTCGAAGCACACGGACACGCTGGAGCCCGGTAAAGTTGGGTGGTCTGGGGGACGACCTCCCGAACATGTGCCGAAAATGGGGAGAAGACGTGACCGACGAGGACGGTTCGCGCGCCAGACGCGCGGAGGATGTCGCTGCCGACGCCCCCACGTCTCGACCCAAGCGCTTCGTCACCCCTGACTGGGACGACTGGGACCCCGATTCCGGATCGTCGCCTGACATCGCCACCGAGCCCTCCGAGACCCGCGCGCCCGTCGGCAGGTTCGCCTCCGAGGAGAGCGAGCCGGAGACCTCCGAGCGTCCGGCGTGGCCGACCCCGCAGCCGCCGGCTGCGGCAGCCGGCCGACCTGCTCGCCACGCATGGGACGAAGGGGCCCGGCCGGGGTCGCCCGACGCGACCCACGAGCAGCAAGCCGTGCCGACCACGGCCCAGACGCCCGTCGTGACGCCCGTCTCTGCGTCCGGACCGGTCGGCTGGCGACCCATCCCGGTCGAGTCGAGCGCCGGCGCAACCCGCGCGGCCCAGTCGCCGGCGCTGGGCGAGAAGCGCCGCCGCGAGGCTCCCGCCCTGCCCACGACCCCCCCGCCCCTGTCCCCCGAGGAACGACGTGAGGCGCTCATCGCTCGCGAACGCGCAGGTCGCTCGGTGGCGCCCGGCACGCGTCCCGAGGACGACTGGACCGATGCCCCACTGCCCGCGTCCGCCGTTCCACCGCCTACCATCGGCCAGGCTCCCGCCGCGATCGTCGTCCAGGCCGGCGAGGCGCCTGTCGGCCACCGTGCGTACTCCCGTCCCTCCGGCGACCCTGAGGACGAGGACACGCTCTGGTTGACGCGCCGCCCGACCTCGCGAGCCGCTGAGGCCGCCAGCTTGGAGACGCCGGTCTCCGTGATCACGGCGCCGCCCACCGTCGTGTCTGCGCCAGTTGCTACTCCGCAGGCTCCCGTGGCCCTGCCTCCGGCACCAGAGGGCGCACGACTGCCCGCGGCGACCTTGGCACCCCCCGCGACGCAGTTGTACGGGCCCCTGCCCGCGCTCGTACCGGTCCCCCAGACCGCTCCCGAGGTGTTCGTCACCCCGTCAGCCCGGGTTCCGGCGGAGGTCCCGCCTCCCGTCGAACCGCCAGCCTCCGATGGACCCGCCACCGCCCGCGTCGCCCTGTGGAAGCGCCGCTCCGTCCTCATCGGCGCCGCCGCCGTCGTCCTCGTCATCGCGCTGGTCGCCGGCCTGCTGGTCTGGATGAACCGCGGCAAGACCCCCACAGCGACCAACTCCGCGAGCACCTTCGCGCTGGTCGACC
Organism: Propionibacteriaceae bacterium; assembly: GCA_043739465.1. Classification (GTDB taxonomy): domain Bacteria; phylum Actinomycetota; class Actinomycetes; order Propionibacteriales; family Propionibacteriaceae; genus Fen-668. The sequence goes on along the minus strand of JAYUEA010000171.1, from coordinate 2,067 downwards.
GACTCGTCACGCCCACGCAGCTCGACGCGCTCGGGCTCGGTCAGTGGGCGGAGCAGAAGACGGAGCCGACGGTCACCCAGGACTCGGCCGCGCCCCTGTGCTTCGTGGCGGCCCCAGACCTGCCCACCCCGCAGGCACAGGTGCAGCGCAAGCTCGCCGCAACGAGCGCCTCGGTCCTCCACCGAATCTCCCAGTACGCCACCACCGCCGACGCCACCCAGGTGTACGCCCAGCGCCTGACCCAGCTGGGCGCCTGCAGCAACATCCCGGCATACCTGGTGAGCGGCGCGAAGGTCACCTCTCTCGGTGACGACGCCGTCGGCATCACGGCCGTCATCCAGGACCAGACCGCGCAGTTCCACACCGTCGTGCTGGTGCGGACCGGGTCGATGATCGTCACGTACGACGTCGCGCAGGCAGGCGCTCTCCTGCCGTACGAGAAGGTCCTCCCGCTGGCCGCGACGACCATCACCGCGGTCTGCTCGGCCGGTGGCGGCAGCTGCACCGCGAGCCCCGCCGCCACGGCCGGGGTCCCGCCGACCACCAGCGTCCCGGGTTGGCTCGCCGTCTCCGACCTGCCGCGCGTCACCGTCGGCATGGGCCGCTGGAACGCCCCCGCGCCGAAGACCACCGTGACCAGCGCCGGCAGCGCCTGCGAGAACGTCACTTTCGCCACCGTGGCCGGCCCCAACCAGCGCCGCCAGCGGACGTACCTGCTGACCGAGGACACCAAGGCCCCCAAGAACTACGGCCTCGACGAGATCATCCTCGACTTCGACACCCCTGAGGCGGCGACCGCGTTCGTGACGTCTCTGAAGACGGCCATCGACGCCTGCCCCACCCGCACTCCGACGGCGAAGCTCGGCACCGAGGGCCCCGTCACGGCGGCCGGTGCGAACGGCGAGGCGATCACCGGCTTCTGGCGGTCCCTCTCGCAGTCCACGAACCCGACCACCACGTACAACTTCCGCCTCGGAGTGGCCGTCGTCGGAACCCGCGTGGTCTACCTGCTGGCCAACCCGTCGGCCACGTACGACTACACCGACGCCGACTGGTCCAGCATCACCGCTCGCGCCGGGCAGCGCGCGACCCAGGGCGGCTGACCCCCTTCCACAGCACACAGCAATGGCGTCTCCGGTGAAACGGAGGCGCCATTGCTGTTTCTGGGCATGGGTAGTTGTCCCCATGATTGCGGCCCGTCAATGCATTCTTACGCTCAGCCGCGGATATACCGTCTTGATTCGTTGAAGCTTCGTGCGCCCCTGGCACGCACCAGGACCACGCCAACCGCAAACGAATCAAGGTAACGCCCCACTAGTCGCGCGGAAGGTTGCGCATGATGTCGGCCATCAGGGCGGCCGTTCCGCTGGGGGTCTTCCCGACGCGGACGCCCACCGCCTCGAGAGCGTCCTTCTTCGCCTGCGCCGTCCCGGCCGACCCGGAGACGATCGCGCCGGCATGGCCCATCGTGCGGCCCTCGGGTGCGGTGAAGCCAGCCACGTACCCCACGACCGGCTTCGTGACGTTGCCCGCGATGAACTCCGCCGCGCGCTCCTCGGCGTCGCCACCGATCTCGCCGATCATGACGATCGCCTGCGTCTCGGGATCAGCCTCGAACTCGCGCAGGCAGTCGATATGGGTGGTGCCGATGATCGGGTCGCCGCCGATTCCGACCGCTGTCGAGAAGCCGAACTCTCTGAGCTCGTACATCATCTGGTAGGTCAATGTTCCGGACTTCGACACGAGGCCGATCCGTCCTCGCCCCGCGATGTTCGCGGGAATGATTCCGGCGTTGGAACGTCCCGGAGAGATGATTCCTGGGCAGTTCGGTCCGAGGATGCGGGTTTTCCCGCTCCTCTGCGCGGCGCTGAAGAACTCGGCCGTGTCGCGGACCGGGATGCCCTCGGTGATGCACACCACCAGCGGCACCTCGGCGTCGATCGCCTCCATGACGGCGGCCTTCGCGTACGGGGCAGGGACGAACACCACGCTCACGTTGGCGCCGGTCGTGGCGACAGCGTCGTGCATCGAGTCGAACACCGGTACAGGGTCTTCCTCGAACCGTAC
>JAYUEA010000170.1:0-2064 GCA_043739465.1 Propionibacteriaceae bacterium | reverse complement strand
CCTCGTCGTCGATCTCGACCGGGGTGGGCGTCTGCCACACGACCTCGTACGTGTCCTGCGGCAGCGGGACCCAGGCCTCCTGGTCGCCGAGGTTGGCCACCAGCAGCACCCCGTCGCGGTCGACGACGATCCAGCGCGCCCCCTCGTCGACCGTGCACCGCACGTGACGCAGGTCGGCGCTCGTCAGCTGCACCAGGCTCCGGCGGAGCGCGGCGAGCTCGCGATAGCCCTGCAGCACCACCGCGTGCCGGCCCTGGTCGCGCTCCTCCCAGCGCAGCACCGCACCCGCGAACGTCGCCGGGTCCTGCGGGTCGGCGATGTCGGCCGGGTCCCAGCCCATGTGGGCGAACTCGCGGATCCGGCCCTCCGAGACCGCCTGGGCGAGCTCGGGCTCCGAGTGCGACGAGAAGTACGGGAACGGGGTCGAGGCCGCCCACTCCTCCCCGGCGAACAGCATCGGCGTGAACGGCCCGCCGAGCATGAGCATCGCGCCCAGCAGCAGCTGGTCGTCGTCGAGCGACTCGGTCAGCCGGTCGCCGCGGGCGCGGTTGCCGACCTGGTCGTGGTTCTGCGTGTACGCGATGAGCCGCCACGCGGGGAAGCGATCCACGTCGACCGGGCTCCCGTGGTCCTGGCCGAGGAACTCCGACCAGGTGCCGTCGTGGTAGAACCCCCGCTCGTACACCTTGGCGAGTGCGCGCAACGGCGCGAAGTCCGCGTAGTAGCCAGACGTGTCGCCGGTGAGCGCCACGTGCAGCGCGTGGTGGAAGTCGTCGTTCCACTGCGCGTCGAGCCCGTACCCGCCGGCTTCCCGCGGCAGCACCAGCGCCGCGTCGTTGAGGTTCGACTCGGCCACCAGCGTCAGTGGCCGGCCCAGGTGGGCACCGAGCGCCGACACCTCGACGGCCAGCTCCTCCAGCACGTGGATCTCCGAGCTGTCGACGAGCGCGTGGATCGCGTCGAGCCGCAGCCCGTCGACGTGGAACTCGCGGAACCACATCAGCGCGTTGTCGATCACGTACCGCCGCACCTCGTCGTTCGACTCCACGTCGATGGCGCCGCCCCAGGCGCCGTCGCCCTCGGTCAGGTACGGGCCGAAGCGGGGCAGGTAGTTCCCGGACGCGCCGAGGTGGTTGTAGACGACGTCCTGGATGACCGCAAGCCCCCGAGCGTGACAGGCCGTCACGAAGCGACGATAGGCCGCTGGGCCGCCGTAGCTCTCCTGCACGGCGAACCAGGCCACCCCGTCGTATCCCCAGTTGTGCGCTCCGTTGAATGCGTTCACCGGGAGGGGCTCGACGAAGCAGATGCCGAGCTTGACGAGGTGATCGAGACGTTCGATCGCGCTGTCGAGCGTGCCCGCGGGCGTGAAGGTGCCGAGGTGCAATTCGTAGATCACCCCGCTGCCACTGGAGGCGGCGCCGAGGGCTCGGCCGGGCCATCCTGTCGTGTCGAGAGGGGTGGTGTCGACGACCTGGCTGAGATCGTGCACGCCCATGGGAAGCCGTCGGCCGCGGGGGTCGGGAAGCACGTCAGCGGAGTCGTCGAGGCGGAACCCGTAACGAGCACCGACGGGGAGTTCTCGGTCGTCGCGCCACCAGCCGGTGCTTCCGCGGCCTTCGTCGCGAACTGTCAGCTCGCGCTCGGTGCCCTCTGTCACGATTCGCACCCGTGCGGCGTTGGGCGCCCACACTTCGGCGATCACAGCGAGGCGTCCTCTGCGGCAAGCAGCGCTACCGGATAGTCGGCGAGCAGCTCGGCCACGGGGGTCTCGCCGCCAGCCACGACACGTCCGGTCAGTTGCTCGACGAACGGCCCCAGCGGCAGCAGCACGGTGGTGTTACCCCAGCCGCCGCGCGCCTCGAGCCCGAGCGGGAGCCGGGTGGCGAGGGCGATCGCACCGCCGCGGTCCACCACCACCAGATGGTCGGCCGCCTCTCCAACGGCGGGAAGAGGAACATAGCGGGCGAACAGTTCGGGCCGATCGCGTCGAAGTCGCAGCGCCCGCGACACCACCAGGAGCTTTGCGGCGCCGGTCTCATCGAGAGGGGGGCGGAAGCCGGC
>JAYUEA010000169.1:0-6279 GCA_043739465.1 Propionibacteriaceae bacterium | reverse complement strand
TCGCCTCCAGCTGGCCGCGACGCACCGCCTCCGCCTCTGAACGCAACTGGTAGCCGTACTCGATCTCGTCGAGGTGCTCAACCAGGGCTTCGCGGATGTAGAAGGTTGCCGGCCGACCCGTCGACGCACTGAGCGCGTCGAGACGCTCCTTCAGCGCAGCATCGATCCGGACACTCACCACCGACGTAGACATGTAAACAGCATACGTCGGCGGTCGGCGGATTCACCACGACACTGGTCTCCCCGGCGGGGGAAGGCCCTCACGGGGCCCGCGGCGGCCGAGCTCTGGCGATCCGGAGCACCAGAGGGCTGCTGGCCGAGGGCAACGCCCGCGCGAACGCCGTCGCCGACGCCACGTTGGCCGAGGTCCGTACGGCGATGCGGATGGTGTACTAGGCACGTGAGCGAAGAGACTTCCAGCCTGGCGTCGCCTCCGGAAGATGGGGTGTGGGGGACGATCGACGGGGTCCCGGTGACCGACGAAGTCATCGAGCGACTCGCGGCCAATGCGGAGGCGGGCTTCCCGGGAGTGCGGGCACGACCAACTGAGGGTCAGTTGCCCGATGATCTAGGTCCCCGCGACTAGCATCACCCCAAGGCGTTGCCCAACCGCCACGTTGGCGGGGTTACGAAGGTCTGCGCATAGCGCGGGTACCCGAACCGCCACGTTGCCTGGGTTTTCAGCGCCTGGGATGCCCTCGTAACCCATGGAACGTAGCGGTTGCCGCCGGAGCGACCAGCGCTAGGTCTGATAAGCCAGACAACCTGGCGACTCGCTTGACTGTCCCGCTCCGTGTCGATCAGGTCACCCTCGGTCAGGGTTCGAGCGGGTTGGACTCATCCGGCATGGGTAGCACGTTCGCGAGGTCGTCCTCCACGTCTAGACCGAACGCCTTGGCGATGATCGCGACCTGCAGCACAACTCCGGATCGAAGCTCGCCGAGCGCCTCACCGAACCAGTAGTCGTGCATCTGCCACCGGCGTTCGCGGAACAGGTGACGATCATGCGGGACGTCTCGTGTCTCCGTCGCCCCGACACGATCCATCGACGAGCTGACGGCGAACGGGGTGATGGAGCCCCGCCGGTTGTACGAGTCGCCGTACACCGATCACGGGCACCTCGACGTCATCTTCCCCGAGCAGGTCGGGACCATCGTCGCCATTCTGCGCGAGGTGAAGGCTCACGCCCTCCCGGCGGATGTGGCCTGAACTGCGGCGAAGATCCGGTCGAGGGCCTCGGCGGTGGCGTCGACGTTCTCCAGCATCGGCACGTGGGTGGCGTCGGGGATGCTCACGGGGTGCGTGTGGAGGCGACGAGCCATGTCGTTCTGGGTCTGCTGGTTCCAGGTGCCGTCGCGCTCCCCGTACAGGACGGCGCAGGGGACCCCGGCCTCGGCCAGCGCGTCGACGACGTCGGGTGCGTTCAGCAGGTCGTCGATGTTGCGCACCGCTGCATCGTGGTTGCCGACGACGAACCGCTCACGCAGGAAGGCCGCCATGGCGGGGTGCATGTCGTCGACGTTCTCGTACACGGTCTTCGCGTCCCAGGCCTCGGCGAGGGTGTGGCCGGCCAGCTGGCGCTGGAACATCGTAAGGCGGTCGATGGTGTTGGGGATCAGCGCGGCCGATCCGGTGAAGCCGGCAGGGCCCGAGCCGATGAGCGTCAGCGAGGCGAAAGCTGACGGGTCGGCGATGACCGCTCGCTGCGCCGACAGGCCACCGAAGGAGTGGGCGACGAGATGTACGGGACCGTCCAGGTGACGTGCCACCGCGCACAGGTCTGCCGCGAGGGTGTTGAGGTCGAACGGGCCGGGTGATGTGGACTGGTGGACGCCCCGGAGGTCGAGCGCGGTTGCGGACCAGCCGTGGTTCGCCAGCTCGGGCAGAAGGAACAGGAAGTCCTCCTTCGCGCCCGTGAAGCCGTGGACGGCGAGCACCGTGCGGTGGGAGTCGTCCGCGTCGGCAGTCAGGAGCGCGAGCCGCGTGCCGTCGGGGCGGGTCAGGGTGCTGGGGGCGAGATCACCGAAGAGGTCGAACACCAGATCAGGCTAGCGGGCGGGCTGGGTCAGCACGGCCAGAAGCGCACGCGCATACGCGGACTCGACGTCCGAGTCACGCACCCGGCTGAGCGCCTCGCCGATGTCGTACGTGACGATCCACTCGTCCCGATCGTGCTCCAGGGCCACCAGCGACGCACCCAGCGCGTCCCGTAGCTGGTCCTCACGGGGCAGCCACAGCACGTCGCTGGCCGGGATCGAGTCCAGCGCCCACTCGGTCGTACCGTTGAACTTCACGACTCCGGCGCCGTGGTAGGACGCGACCTCGATGGTCATCTCCGCGACGTGGAAGACCTCGTCGTCCATCTCCCTGCCAGGGATGACGAACCTGTCGCCGGAGCTGGGAACCCATGGCATGCGGGCATCGTTGAGGGCGCGGGCCAGGTCGAGGCTGATCACGTTCTCCATGGAACACGGTCCCTCGCCTCTGGACAAGGCGACTGGACGCTCGTACGACGTGGCCGGCGAGTCGCTATAGGTTTGCCGCGTGTCTCGTCCGCAGCGCCCGCACCCTTCCCGCCCCGACCTTCCCTTGGACGACGTGGCACCGGCCGGGCTCGACGACACGACGAAGGACGGGGCCACTGGGCTCGGCCGCATCGACAGCGAGGCGATGGCCCAGGCGCTCGCCGTGATCGCGGCCGTCCAGGATCTGCCGTCGGACCACGCCGATGCTCACATCCTGCGCCGGGCCACGGCCAAGATCTTCAAGGCTCACAAGGTCGACCGACGCACCAGCGCTCGCGAGGCCGTCAAGGCCGCAGACCAGGCCGTACTCGAGGCCACCGCGACGGGCAGCCCGCAGCGCATCGACGACGAGACAGCCGGCATCCCGCTGGTCTCCAGCGCGGCGGGGGCATCCGCCGGGGAGTACCTCACGGCGCGTGCGTGCTACATCTGCAAGCAGGACTACACGACCGTCGACGCGTTCTACCACCAGCTCTGCCCCGACTGCGCGGCCTTCAACCATTCCAAGCGAAACGCTCGTACAGATCTCACGGGCCGCCGGGCCCTGCTCACCGGGGGACGGGCCAAGATCGGCATGTACATCGCGCTGAGACTGCTGCGCGACGGTGCACACACCACGATCACGACACGCTTCCCGCACGATGCGGTCCAACGCTTCGCCGCGTGCGAGGACTCCGAGCAGTGGATCCATCGCCTCAAGGTCGTGGGCATCGACCTGCGCGACCCGGCGCAGGTCGTCGCGCTCGCCTCGAGCGTCGCCTCCGCCGGTCACCTGGACATCCTCATCAACAACGCGGCCCAGACCGTACGCCGCTCGCCCGGGGCCTACTCAGCCCTCACCGCCGGCGAGGCGCAGCCCCTGCATCCGGCGCTGCTGGACAGCGGGGTCGAGCTGCTGACGTTCGACCGGATCTCCGACGCTCACCCCTCGGCTCTCGCAGAGCCACTGGCCGCCCACCCCAGACCCCACCTCGAGTCGTCGTCCGGGGACTTGGGCGACGCCCTGGCCCCATCGGAGATGACCCGGATGTCGCTGCTCGCCGGGTCCGCATCGCTGGCTCGCCACGAAGCCGGCACGGCCCTCGACGCGGGCGGACTGTTCCCCGACGTGATCGACGTCAACAGCTGGACCCAGGTCGTGGGTCAGGTCGACGCGCTGGAGCTCCTCGAGGTGCAGCTCTGCAACCAGACCGCGCCGTTCATCCTGCTCAACATGCTCCGGCCGGCGCTCGCATCGAGCCCTGCGCGACGCACGTACGTCGTGAACGTCTCGGCGATGGAAGGCGTGTTCGGTCGGGGCTACAAGGGTCCCGGCCATCCGCACACGAACATGTCCAAGGCCGCCCTCAACATGATGGTCCGTACGAGCGCGGGGGAGCTGCATGACGCTCACGGAATCCTGATGACCGCCGTGGACACCGGCTGGATCACCGACGAACGACCTCACCACACCAAGATCCGGCTGGCCAAGGAAGGGTTCCACGCGCCGCTCGACCTGGTCGACGGTGCGGCTCGCGTCTACGACCCCATCGTGCGCGGCGAAGCCGGCGAGGACGTGTACGGGGTGTTCCTCAAGGACTACCGACCCCACCACTGGTAGGCGACGGGGATGCACACGGTCGCGAAAGGCCGAGCAAGGGGCGGCCCATCGCCCAGCAGCCGATGAGCGGCGACGCCGGCCGCTGGACTCGCCGGGCCCGACGGAACACCCCCAACCTGACGGAACACCCCTAACCTGACGGAACACCCCAAACCTGACGGAACACCCTCCACGACGGGTGTTCGGTCACATTCGGGGTGTTCTGTCGCGTCGTGAGGGTCTCGTCCGGGTGGATGAGTCCGGGTGGATCAGTCGGTCCGGCTGGCCTACTCGGCAGCGCCGGTGCGGCGCAGGACCTCCGAGAGACGTTCGGCAGCGGCCATCACGGCGGCGGCGTGCAAGCGACCGGGCTGGCGGGTGAGGCGCTCGATCGGGCCGGACACGCTGACCGCGGCGATGACCTTGCCGGAGGGGGAGCGCACGGGAGCAGACACGGAGGCCACGCCGGCCTCGCGCTCGGCGACCGACTGGCACCAGCCACGGCGTCGTACGGCTGCGAGGGCGACCGCCGAGAAGTTGGCACCCTGCAGACCGCGCTGGATCCGGTCGGGCTCCTCCCAGGCGAGCAGCACCTGTGCGGCCGAGCCCGCGTTCATCGTGAGCTGCGAGCCGATCGGTACGGTGTCGCGGAGGCCCGAGGGGCGCTCGGCGGCCGCGGCGCAGATGCGGATATCGCCCTGGCGACGGAAAAGTTGCGCCGACTCTCCCGTGATGTCCCTCAGGCGAGCAAGAATGGGTCCTGCGGTCGCCAGCAGGCGGTCCTCACCGGCGGCGGAGGCGAGCTCGGTGAGACGAGGACCGAGGACGAAGCGGCCGTGAAGGTCGCGGCTCACGAGTCGATGGTGCTCGAGGGCGACGGCCAGGCGGTGCGCAGTGGGTCGGGCAAGGCCCGTCGCACTGACCAGACCGGCCAGCGTTGTGGGCCCCGTCTCCAGGGCGCTGAGCACGAGCGCCGCCTTGTCGAGAACGCCCACACCACTTGTATTGTCCATACTGTGATACTAGCGTCTCATCAGGCGGTCGGTCTACCCCATACTGTGAGCATAGGCCGCGGGCCGATCATTCCCTGACGATGGCGAGGAAGCTCATGGGCAGGACCCTTTCGGAGAAGGTCTGGGACGACCACGTGGTGAGTGCCACGGTTGGGGAGCCGGACCTGTTGTACATCGACCTCCACCTGGTGCACGAGGTCACGAGCGCGCAGGCATTCGACGGGCTCCGGCTCGCGGGTCGCCCGGTGCGTCGCCCCGACCTCACGCTGTGCACCGAGGACCACAACACCCCGACGATCAACATCACCGCGCCGATCGCCGACCCCGTGTCACGGCTTCAGGTGGACACGTTGCGCAAGAACGCCGCGGACTTCGGCCTGCGCATCCACTCGCTCGGCGACAAGGACCAGGGCGTCGTCCACATCATCGGTCCCCAGCTGGGCATCACTCAGCCGGGCATGACGATCGTCTGCGGCGACTCCCACACGGCGACCCACGGTGCGTTCGGCGCGCTGGCGTTCGGCATCGGCACCTCCGAGGTCGAGCACGTGCTCGCCACGCAGTCGTTGCCGCAGGCCAAGCCGAAGACCATGGCCGTGACGATCACCGGTGACCTGCCTGAGGGCGTGACGGCCAAGGACGTCGTGCTCGCGCTGATCGCCAAGGTCGGTACGGGCGGTGGTTCCGGCTACGTCGTCGAGTACCGCGGTGACACCATCGAGAAGATGTCGATGGAGGGCCGCATGACGATCTGCAACATGTCGATCGAGTGGGGTGCACGCGCCGGCCTGGTCGCTCCCGACCAGACGACGTTCGACTACCTCAGCGGCCGCCCCCACGCGCCCGAGGGCGAGGACTGGGATGCGGCGCTCGCGTACTGGCGCACCCTGTACACGGATGCCGACGCCACGTTCGACCGCGAGCTCACCATGGACGCCACGACGCTGACCCCCTTCGTGACCTGGGGCACCAACCCCGGCCAGGGTGTCGGCCTGGACGAGGTCGTCCCGTCGCCCGAGGACTACGCGGACGCCGACGACAAGTCTGCCGCCGAGCGCGCCCTCGAGTACATGGACCTGAAGGCCGGCACGCCGATGCGCGAGATCAAGGTGGACACGGTCTTCCTGGGGTCCTGCACCAACGGCCGCATCGAGGACCTGCG
>JAYUEA010000168.1:0-2072 GCA_043739465.1 Propionibacteriaceae bacterium | reverse complement strand
GGGTACTTGTACGACATGTACAGCGACATGTACCCGCCGTTGCTGCACCCGACGACGTGGATCCGCTTCGGGTCGATCGCGTAGCGCTTCACGAGGTTGTCGATGAGCGCCTTGAGCCTGGGCGCGTAGCCCGGGCCGTCGGCCATCCATGCCGACTCCGCCTGCGGCGCCACCACGTACGCGCCGCCGAAGATGCGCTGAGCCTCATCCGTGGAGAAGCCGAGAGCGCCTCGGTTGGCCCGCATCTGCGACTCGTTGTCGTAGTAGCTCAGCGCTGCCGAACCACCCTCGCCGCCACCGTGGAGCCACACGATGAGCGGCTTCTTGTCGTGGCTTCGGCCTTCCGGCAGGTACAGGCGGTAGTTCATCCCGTCGGCGGACTTCGCGTACCTGTACACGTCGACAGCAGCGTTCTTCATGGCGCCCTGCGTGAACCCTGGCAGCGTCAACGTGCCGCCCTTGCGCAGCGTGATAGGGGCCTTCTGCGTGATCGTGTAGGTGAGCTTGCTGCGCAGGTTGCGGCCTGCGGGAATGACGTAGCCGAGGGTGCCCGCGCCGGGTTCGCCGATCGAGCCAGTCGGGCCGGTCGTGTAGCCGCTCTTGAGGTCGATGACGATCTTGTCGTGCACCAGACGGACAGCCGTCACGACGCGGTCGACGTCGTACACCCCGAAGTTGACGCTGCCCGTGGGCAGTGCCATGGGGCTCTCGGCCTTGGCGTGCACCCCGAACGTCGCGGCGGTGAGGCTTGCGGCGTCGATGCCCTCGAAGCAGCCGGCGTCGAGGGTCAGCGACGTGACCTGCTCGCCGCCGTCGAGCGTCGTGGCGTTGAGCGTGAAGCGGACAGTGGTCTTGTCAGCGGTCGTCGCGTGGGCGATTCCCGGCTGGAGGGCGACGGCGGCCACGGTGGCACCACCGATGAGCAGACTGCGACGGGTTACTGGGGACATGCAGAACTCCTTTGTTCGCAGGACGCCACAGCCCCGCCTGCTTGGGGAGGAGTCGGGGTGTGACGAGGGGCACTATTTGTCCTATCACGCAACGAACGTCAGTGATAGAGAGTTCACACAACCTTAGGAAAGCGCTACGACGCGAGCAGCAGGTACAGCGTGGGCAGCATCACGATGGCGATCAGGATCGTGACGGAGTTCATGAACGTGGCCGTACCGACGTGGCCGTCGATCTCGGAGGTGAACCCGGGGACCATCGCCGCGATCGGTGCGAAGAACAGCAGGACGACGACGACCCTTACCTCGGGGCTGAATGGCAGCAGGAACCAGGCCACCAAGGCGAGGCCGATCGAGAACACGTAGCGGGTCACCAGACCCTTCACCGCGGTCGACAGGTGATGGCGGGGCAGGGCTATCTCGAGGCCCACGCCGATCATGAACATCGCCAGGAACGGGTTCGCGGCGCCGACCAGGCTAGTGAAGCCGATGACCACGTCGGGGAGCTGGATGTGGAACAGGCGCATGAGGACCAGCACGAGGTAGGTGTCGAACACCGGTGATGTGAACAGGATCTTGACCACCGACATCACGGTGGTCTTGTCCTGCGGCCGGGCGACGGCGTGCGCTGCGCTGCGCCCGACGCCGGCCGTGGCCAGCGAGCTGCCGACGTCGAACAAGGACGCGTACACGATGGCGGCCGGGCCGATGATGGCGGACAAATACGGCATCGCGAACGCGCCGATGTTGTACGAGCCGCCGTGGAGGATCCCGAACGCGCGCTGTACCGGCGTGCCGCGGCGCGCCTGCAGGTAGCCGACGACCTGCTGGACGAGGCAGGCGAGGAAGGCGAACAGTGTCAGACCCAGCAGCGAGGGTACGACCTCGAACGTGTTGAAGCTCGTCGCCAGAGCGCAGGGCAGAGTGACGCGCAGCACCACCTTGGAGAAGGTCGAGAAGTCGCTCGCCTTGAACCAGCCGAGCTTCTTCATCCCGAACCCGAGACCGATGATGACGACGAGCGAGATCGCTTTGGCCAGGATGGTCAGCACGGGCGAGGGCCTCGTTCTTTTGTGACGTCGGTGCCGGGATCGGCGATTGCCATCCTGGCATGCCGGGCCGGAC
>JAYUEA010000167.1:0-2079 GCA_043739465.1 Propionibacteriaceae bacterium | reverse complement strand
CACGCCCGGCACACCAGATGGTGGTGGTGGCCGATCGTCGAGCACCTCCGGTAGGCGGACTCGCCGTCGGCCTTCCGCACCATGTCGACCTCGTCGGCTTCGGCCATGGTCTGCAGAGTTCGATAGACCGTCGCCAGTCCTACCCCGTCACCTCCAGCGCGCAGCTGCTCGTGGATCTGCTGGGCCGTACGGAAGTCGCCCGCGTGAGCGAGGAACTCGCTGATGGCTGTGCGCTGGCGGGTGGTGCGCCGGGGTGCCTGATCGGTCATCTCAGTGCTCGTCGTAGTGGTCGGCGTGGGGGACATGGCGGTGCCCGTCGTGGACGTAGTCGACGTGGTCGCCGTGCTCGACGAACCGATGGCCGCAGCCAGGGCCATGTACGTGCTGGTGCTCGGGTGTGGGCTCGTGGCGAAGCTGTTCGACGTCGTCCACCGAGACCAGGGGGCGGTGCCGGTGGCGCCACGAGGAGATCGGCCACGAGATCGCGAAGGCGGCGATCGCCAGCACAACGATGAACGCACCGGGCGGCACGTCGGCGTAGAACGATCCGAACACCCCACTCACGGCCACAAGCACCCCTATGCCCATCGCCCCGTACAGGCCCGCCCGGAAACCCTTGAAGAGGTTCTGCGCCGTCGCTACGGGAATCACCATGAGGGCGCTCACGAGAAGCAGTCCGACAGTCCGCATCGCGGTGGTCACCGTGATCGCGGCGAGCACGACGATGAGCAGGTTGTACGCCCGGACGCGGAGCCCGAGGACGCGCGCGAACGCCTCGTCGGCGCAGACGGCGAAGAGCTGGGGGGCGAGGCCGATCGAGGCGATCAGGACCACGGCGCCAAGGACGGCGACGATGACCAGGTCGGACGCCGTCACGGACGTGAGGGACCCGAACAGGTAGCTCGACAGCACGCCGGCTCCCTGTCCCGCGGCACCGGCCATGAGCACGCCGGCGGCGAGGCCGCCGTAGAACAGCACGGCCAGCGCGACGTCCCCGGTGGCCTTGCCGCGCTCGCGGAGCAGCTCGATACCCACCGCGCCGACGACACAGACGACGACGGCGACAGGCAGTGGGCTCGTGTGGGTGAGCAGGGCGAGGCCGACGCCGGCGATCGCGACGTGGCCCAGCCCGTCACCGAGAAGCGACAACCGTCGCTGCACCACGTACGTGCCGATCGCCGGCGCCACCAGGCCCGTGAGAATCCCGGCGATGAGCGCCCGCTGCATGAAGGCCAGCACGATCACTTCCATGGCCGTACCTCCTCGATGATCCGTACGGTTCTGCCAGGCGGTTCTGACTCGTACCCATGGTCGCCATGCGTCTCGAGCTCGCCATCCTGCGCGACGCGGCCCTCGCGGAGCACGACCACTCGAGTCAGGAGCGGGGCGAACGCCTCGGTCTCATGCAGCACGACGAGGATCGCCATGCCCTCGTCGTGGAGGCTGCTGACGAGCTCGGCGAGGCGCTGCTGCGTGGCGAGATCGACCCCGGCGAACGGCTCGTCCATGACAAGCAGCGACGGCGACGACACCAGGGCACGAGCGATGAGGACGCGCTGCTGCTGGCCACCGGAGAGATGGACGAAGGCGTCGTCGGCCTTCGCCGCCAACCCGACCCGGTCGATGACCTCGCTGACGCGGTGCCTCCCAGCACGGCCGAGTCGCGTGAACGGCCGTCGTGTCGACAGGGTGCCCGACGAGACGAGCTCCCGGACCGTCGTCGAGTGCATCGAGACGGAGGCCCGCTGCGGCACGTACCCGATCCGTGACCACTGCCGGAACTGGGCGAGCGGTGTGCCGAAGAGGGCGACCTCGCCATGCTCGTGGGGTACGAGTCCGAGCAGGGCTTTCACGAGGGTCGTCTTGCCCGAGCCGTTGCCGCCGAGCAGCGCCACGACCTCTAGGTCGGCGACTTCCATGGACACGTCGCGCAGGATCGGGACGCCGCCGAGGCTGACGCCCAGGTGGGTCACGCTGACAGGATTCAGTGACATCCGTTCGCCTTCTCGAGTGCGGCGAGGTTGCTGCGCATGACGTCGGAGTAGTCAGTGCCGCGGGACTGGTCGGTGATGCCCTCCA
>JAYUEA010000166.1:0-2085 GCA_043739465.1 Propionibacteriaceae bacterium | reverse complement strand
CCTTGTCAGAGGCGGTACGAAGCGAGGCTGCGCTCGTCAGCGCCGCACACCTGCTGCGTACATTCCACGACGCATCCCTGCCCCTGGTCGGCCGCGATCCTCCGTGGCAGCTCCCGCCCCTGCCCGACGCGGAGGTGATCGTCCACGGCGACTACGCCCCGTACAACCTCGTCTTCACCGGCGAACAGGTCACCGGCATCATCGACCTCGACTACGCCAGGCCGGGGCCGAGGTCGTACGACATCGCCTACGCGATCTACCGGCTGGCACCCCTAGCAATCGGTCACCAGGGCTGGGGCACGACCGCCGAGCGCCGGGACCGCGTGAGGCTGTTCTGCGACGCGTACGGACTCGACGCGAGCGCCCGCGTCGCCGCCGTCCACGCCGTGGTGCCACGGCTGCGCGGCATGGTCACGTACATGCACGAGGCCGCCGCGGCAGGGCACGAGGCGTTCGCCCGGCACATCGCTGAGGGGCACGACGCGTTGTACGAACGGGACGCTGACTACGTCACCCACCACCTCGCCGAGTTTGCAATCTGATCACAGTTCCGGCGAATCCTCCGTCACATGAGGTTTCAACTGGGTTCTGGGTACTAGCGTTTGTGGATCACCGGGAGGGAAACGCATGGCGACATATGGGGACACCGCAGACGTCTACTCGGACGCGCCGTCCGACGCGATCCACCAGGGCGGCGAGATCGAGATCGACACGACGAAGCTCCCTTCCGACGAGGTCATGCCGGCGGGTTTCAACCCCGGCAAGGCGTACGCGGTCGACCCTGACGTCTCCGGCGAAGGCCTCCCCACCGCGTCCTGACGCTCAGGTCCACAGGCCGCCGGGCGCGAAGACCTCGTCCACGAGCTCGTCGAACCAACCGGCCTCGCGGGCCAGGTCGAGGACGGTGTAGCGCGAGCGGTAGTACATGGCCTTCGGGAACGTCGCTCTGACATCCGCGGCAGTGAGGCCGATGTCCTCCGGGGTCGCCGGTGCTCCCGCAGCCCTGAGCATCTCCTGCAGCGTCTTCGCCGGTACGAGCTGTGCGGTGATCCGAGACCGCAGCCTGTACCAGTTGGCGACGAAGGTCTCCAGGCGCTCACGGAGCCCTGCCCCGTCGACGTACTTCACCTTCGTCTCGCCGGTCGCGTGCTCGGCCAGCGCGCCGGTGAACTTCGAGCGGATGTCGGCGTCGACCTCGTCCCAGGGCGCCCAGCGCGCGACGGCTGCGTCGATGTCCAGCGCGGCGAGGTCCCGGGCGAGGAAGCGCTCGTAGAACGCGCTCATCGCGAGGGTGCCGATCGCGACCTTGTGGCCGTGCGACAGGGGCGGGTCCCAGTCGGCGCCGAGATGGTCGAGCTCCCAGAGGTGGCTGAAGTAGTGCTCGGCACCAGAGGCGGGCCGGGTGCCCCGGTAGACCTGCATCGCGAGGCCGGAGAGGACCAGGCCCGAGACCAGGCCGGCGTAGGCATCCGGGTCGCCGGCTGCCAACGCGGCCGGGCGGGAGAGGGCGTCGGCGACGCCGCTCTGTACGAGCTCCCAGGCGAGCGGGTCGATGGGGTCGAGGCCGACGGCGTCAGAGAGGATCCAGTCGGCACCGGCCGGGATCTTCGCCGACAGGTCGCCGTAGCCGGACGCGACCATCGTGGGCGGCGCGGCGGCTGCCACGTCGAGGTCGATCACGACCACCGCCGGCGCTGGGCAGGGCATGGTCACCTTGACGCCCTGCGAGCTCATGGGAGCGCCGAAGCCTGAGTAGCCGTCCATCGACGCGGCCGTACCCACGACCGCGTACTTCTGCCCCAGCTGCCCGGACGCCAGCTTCACGAGGTCGTTGATGGTGCCGGAGCCGACGGCCACGCCGAGGGCGCCAGTCGTCGCGAGCCGCTCGCGGATCGTGTCGGCGTTCTCGAGCGCCGCGTAGAGGACGGGGTGCCCGGGGAAGATCATCGGGTCGACCAACTCGATGCCTGCTGCCGTCAGGGAGGCGGCGACGGCCTTTCCGGCGGCGGCCCACGTCCGGTCGTCGGCGACGACGAGGGCTGGCTTCGCATCGGCGAACAGCGAGTCCTTGAGGATCGAGCCGGT
>JAYUEA010000165.1:0-6317 GCA_043739465.1 Propionibacteriaceae bacterium | reverse complement strand
CCTGGAGGACTGAGGCAGCCGTAGGGACCTCGACGCAATCGGGAGCGACGTCGGCGCAAAGGCGGGACCTCTGGCCCTCGAGAGATCACTACCCAGATGCGACGTCGCACCCCGAGTGTGACGTCGCACCCCATCGGGGGGGGGCTGTCTTGCTAGGGGTGCGACGTTGAGGCTAGGAGTGCGACGTCGACGCTGGTCGTCTGAGATGACGACGTGGGCGAGAAGACCTCTCCGTGCTACTCCGGAGCTGCCGCGAGGATGTCGGCGGACGCGGACAGCCCCAGCCGCGTCGCACCTGCGGCGACCATGGCCGCCGCCTGCTCGTACGTACGGATCCCTCCCGACGCCTTGACGCCCAGGTGGTCGCCGACGGTCGCGTACATGAGCTCGACCGCGTGGACGCTGGCCCCGCCCGCGGCGTGGAAGCCGGTCGAGGTCTTCACGAAGTCGGCGCCCGCCTCGGCCGCGGCCTCGCACGCGACCACGATCTCGTCGTCGCTGAGCGCTGCCGACTCGATGATCACCTTGAGCAGCGGCACCTCGCCGCGGACAGCCCGGATCTCGCGTACGAGGTCGCGCTCGCGTCCCGACTTGAGCAGGCCCAGGTCGATGACCATGTCGACCTCGTCGGCGCCCAGTCGTACAGACTCGGCCGCTTCCGCCACCTTCATCGCCGTCGTGTGCTTGCCCGACGGGAAGCCGCACACCGTCGCGAGCTTGAGCGTCGCCGGCAGGTCCGGCACGGGCAGCATCGACGGTGAGACGCACACGGAGAACACACCGAGGTCGACGCCCTCGGCCACGAGCGCCAGTACGTCGGCGTGCGACGCGTCCGTACGCAGCAGCGTGTGGTCGACCAGCCGTGCCAGCTCAGCGCGCGTGATTCCCATGCCGGGACCGTACACTGCCGCGGCTCGGAGTGGTCCGCGAAAGCTCAGCCTCGGCGAAGGCGTACCTCGAACCGCGTACGACCCGGGCGTGAGGTGACCTTCACGGTGCCGCGGTGGGCCTGGACGACCGCAGCGACGATCGAGAGACCCAGACCGGTGGACTGACCCGCCTTGCGGGCGCGGGAAGCGTCGGCTCGTACGAACCGTTCGAACACCTTCGGCAGCAGCTCGGGCGCAATGCCGGGGCCGTCGTCGGTGACCGTCAGCACGGCATAGGCGCCGTCGATCGCCAGCCCAGCGGTCACGTGCGTGCCGGCGGGCGTGTGCGTACGGGCGTTCGCGAGCAGGTTGGCCACCACCTGGTGGATGCGGAAGCGGTCGGCCTTGACGATCACCGGCTCGTCGGGTGCGTCGACATCCCACTCGTGGTCGAGGCCGGCGACCTGCGCGTCCGACGTGGCGTTCGCGACCAGGTCGGTGAGGTCCACGTCTCCCAGCGAGAGGGCCGGTCCGTTGTCGAGGCGGGCCAGCAGCAGCATGTCCTCGACGAGCTTGCTCATGCGCTCAGACTCGGACTCGATGCGACTCATCGCGAACTGCGTGTCGGGCGGAAGCTCGTCGCGGCCGCGACGCGTCAGCTCGGCGTAGCCGCGGATCGCGGCCAGCGGGTTGCGCAGCTCGTGGGACGCGTCGGCGACGAACTGCCGCACCTTCATCTCGGACGCCTGCCGCGCCTCCAATGCGCTCTCGACGTTGCCGAGCATGGTGTTCAGGGCGAGCCCGACACGTCCCACCTCACTGGTCGGGTCGACGTTCGAGTCAGGCACGCGCAGGCTGAGGTCCACCTCACCGCGGTCGAGCTCCCGGCGCGACACCTCGGTGGCGATCTGGGCCACCTGATGAAGGGGACGGAGATTTCGGGTCACGAGCACGCGCGTGACGATGATCGCGCCAACGATCGCGAGTGAGGCCAGCGCCAGCTCGAGCCAGAGCACGGTGGAGACGATGTCGTCGGCGTCGGTGAGCGGAAGGCCGACGATGCTCGTGGTGCCGTTGGTCATGGTCGACTGGAAGCGGTACTTGCCCAGGGTGGGGACATCGACGATCGTGCGCTTCGAGATGGCGGTCTCGATGATGTGGTCCACGATGTCGTCGGCGAGCGTGACCGAGCCTGTACGCGTCAGGATCGTGCCCACCTCCGTGCTGGCTGTCCTCTCGACGATGATGCCGCCCACCGGCATGCCGGGGAGCCCGCCCGAGCCGCGCGGCCCGCGGCTGTTCGACGAGTCGTACGGGGCGTTCGGCTGCCGCTGGAGGATGTCGGCCAGCTGCGAGTCGGTGCGCTGGACGACGATCTCGCGCATGGCGAAGAACGACACGGTCGCGATCAGGGCCGCCACGATGGCGACCGTGGCCGCCACCTGGATGACGAGTCTTCGCCCGAGTGTCCCCGGGCCGATCGGGCTCGGCGCGTCGCCGCTGAGCTGTACTGTCATGCGGTCGCCGGGCGCAGCACGTACCCAGCCCCTCGTAGCGTGTGGATCATGGGGGAGCGGCCGACGTCGATCTTCTTGCGCAGGTACGAGATGTACAGCTCGACGACGTTCGCCTGGCCGCCGAAGTCGTAGTTCCACACGCGGTCGAGGATCTGAGCCTTGCTGAGCACGCGCCGCGGGTTGCGCATGAGGTAGCGCAGCAGCTCGAACTCGGTCGCCGTGAGGTTGATCTCCTCGCCGCCGCGGGCCACCTCGTGCGAGTCCTCGTCGAGGGTCAGGTCACCGACGATCAGCCGGGCATCGGAGCGGGCGAGCATCGCACCCGTACGACGCAGCAGGCCGCGCATCCGAGCAATGACCTCTTCGAGGGAGAAGGGCTTGGTGACGTAGTCGTCGCCTCCGGCGGTCAGGCCGCCGATGCGGTCCTCGACGCCGTCCTTGGCGGTGAGGAACAGGATCGGGACGTCAGGCAGGTCGGCACGGATGCGCCGCATGACCTCCATGCCGTCGAAGTCGGGGAGCATCATGTCGAGCACGAGCGCGTCAGGTCGTACCTCGCGCGCAGCCCGTACGGCCTCGCTCCCGGACGCAGCGGTGGTGACGTCCCAGCCCTCGTAGCGCATCGCCATGGAGAGCAGCTCCGTGAGGCTGGTCTCGTCGTCGACCGCCAGCACCCGGATGGGCGTGCCGTCAGGGCGGGTGAGGGATTCTGTCGCAGTCGTCAGTCGAGGCATGTCACAGACTCTGGCAAGGAACTGTGAAAGTTACCGATGAACTGACTGTGCGTTTCCTGTGAATGATCTGCCTCAGGCGGGATCGCGGTCGTACACGCTGGTCGAGGCCGACGGCTTCTTCCCGCGGCGGAACAGCGCGTCCACACCCGTACGACCCGCGCCGAAGACCACGAGCACCAGCGCGAGCGCGGCAAGGACCACCGGGTACTCCATGCCATCGGTCGCGAGCCACAGGCCGTTGCGCCACGCGACCCAGGCGATCAGGACGACCTGCTCGGCCACGACGGCGGCGGCGACGACGGGGGTGAGCAGGCCGAAGACGAGCAGCGCCCCGCCGAGCACCTCGAGCACCGTGGCGCCCCAGGCGAACAGCTGCGGCTGCGGCAGCCCGTACAGCGCCAGCCTGTCCGCGCTTGCTCCCATGCCGGTCTGGAAGCGTTGCCACCCGTGACCGACGAGCACGAGACCGAGCGCGACGCGCGCGACCAGCAGTCCGATGTCCTGCACCACCTTGATGAACGCTGTCATTGCGCCCCCTTCGACTGCACCACCGTAGTGGGCGAGGGCGTCGGGCGGACAATGCTGCGGGCCGGGCGTCTTCCGACCCTGTGGATAACTCGAGCGCGAGCAGAGGCAGAAGTTCAAGACTGGTCGTCATGAAGAAACCTATGGAGCAAGTGGTCACCGATGAGGCGTCGTTGTACGAGCTGTGGCAGAAGCTGATGGGCCCTGGAGGCTTCGCCCGGCGGAGCATCTGGATGATCTTCTTAGAGCCGGACGGCCGCACCATCCCGTCCATCCAGGCCATCGACGAGATCCCGATCCTGCCGGAGCGACTGTTCGTCGCGAATCTTGAGGACATCGCCGAACGGCTGATCGAGCACGACGGCGTGGGATCGGTGGCGTTCCTGCTGTCGCGTCCCGGTTCGGTCAACATGTCCTCGGGAGACCGGATCTGGGCCCGGTCGCTGCAGAAGCTGTGCCGGATCGGTGGCTGGCCGCTGCACCTGGCCACGTGCGACACGATCCGCGCCTTCGCCCCGGACGACCTGGTGGAGTCCGCGCGATGACGGGCAGGGATGGACTCGACCCCACGAGACGGCGATGGCGGCGGGCACGCTGGTTGAGTGAGCGATGAGGACGAAACCGTCAGATCGGTACCGCCATCGGGCCGAACCCCTCGTGATCGGGAGTCGAAGCGGTCAGCGGTACCGAAATGACGATTCCAGGAGAGATCAGGCGTTGACGAGTACGGACTCGGCGGCGCTCCGACGCGTACGGGGAGCGTCCTCGCGGCCGCGGAGATCCTCGGGGGCGTTGTCGACATCGCCGAGCGCTCCGACCGCGATCACGGTGAGCGGGGCGAAGCTCTCCGGCAGGTCGAACGCGGACTTCACCGCAGCGCGATCGAAGCCGCCCATCTGGTGGGTGGACAGGCCTCCCGCGTGAGCCTGGACGGTGAAGTGCGCCACGGCCTGGCCGGTGTCGTACTGCCCGAAGTGCATGGGCGAGCCGTCGTCGGTCGCGGTCTGCGCGACCGCGACGAGCAGTACGGAGGCGTTGCCGGCCCAGGCCTTGTTGAAGTCTCGGAGGGCGGCGTGGATGGAGGCGAAGGCGTCGCTCCCGCGGCGGGTGACGATGAAGCGCCAGGGCTGAGTGTTGTTCGCGGACGGCGACCAGCGCGCGGCCTCGAGGGCGCTCGCCAAGGCGGCTTCGTCGATGGGAGCGTTGGGATCGAAGATACGGGTACTCCAACGCTCGGCGAGTACGTCGAGGATGGGGGCGTCGGTGACGGCCGTACGGTCAGGCGCGATGGTCATGGGCATGTCCTTCCAGAAGCTGGGTCGGGACATCGTCGGCCCTAAGTGAAGATTCAACCATCTGAGGGAACCCGGGACGCCCACCGGCTATTCCGCCGGAGAGCTACCAGGACATGCCGCCGGGCCACGAGCGACCACAAGCCCGATCGAACGCCCCATGCCTTCCGTACCTGGTGGCGGCGCCCTGATCCCCCCGGCGGTCTGACCCCGTGGGTTCCCAGCCACGAAGGGGTCGATAGGCTGACCAGCGATGGCTGGACTGGCGGATCACCCGCCGAGGCCCGACACACAGGAGCAGTCGATGAGTGACACGACGGTCTTGGCAGGCGACTTCGCGACGCCTACCCGTGAGCAGTGGGACACCGAGGTTCTCAAAGTCCTCAACCGCAGGCGCCCTCCGGGCACCGAGTTGTCGATCGATCAGGCGATGGCCCGGCTTCGTACGACGACGGTCGACGGCCTCGTCATCGAGCCCCTCTACACCGAGACGGACGGTCCCGCGCTGGGTGTGCCCGGCTCGAGCCCGTACACGCGCGGCACGACCGTACGTACGGGCGAGGTTCTCGCCTGGGACGTCCGCCAGCTGCACGAGGACCCCGACGCGGCCGCCACCAACGCCGCGGTGCTCGAGGACCTGCGCGTCGGCGGCACCTCCGTCTGGCTCCGCGTCGGTGACGGCGGCATCGCCGCGAGCAACGTCGCGGCCGCCCTCGCCGGCGTCGTCGCCGACCTCGCGCCGATCGCGGTCAGCTCGACCTCCGACCAGGCCGCCGCAGCCGAGGCGCTCCTCGCCTTCTGGAACGGCGCCACCGACGTGGCCGGCAACCTCGGCATCGACCCGCTGGGCTTCGCCGCCTTCAACGGCACAACCGCCGACCTCGGCCAGCTCGCCGCCTGGGTTACCAAGACCGCCGGCCTCTCCAAGGTCACGCCGATCATCGTGGACGCCCGCGTGTACGACGATGCGGGTGCCGGCGACGTCGGCCAGCTCGCGTACGCGATCGCGACCGGCATCGAGTACGTGCGGGCCCTGGTCGCTGCTGGTGTCAGTGCCGCCGACGCCTTCGCCGCCATCGAGTTCCGGGTCACGGCGAACGCCGACCAGTTCCTCGTCATCTCCCGGCTGCGCGCGCTGCGCCGCCTCTGGGCCCGCGTCGGCGAGGTTCTCGATGTTCCCGTCGAGAACCGCGGCGCCACCCAGCACGCCGTCACGTCGTGGCGCATGATCACCCGTGACGACCCGTGGGTCAACCTGCTGCGCGGCACGATCGCCACCTTCGGTGCGGCCGTCGGCGGCGCGGAGTCCATCACGACGCTCCCGTTCGACACGGCCCAGGGCCTGCCGAACAAGCTCTCGCGACGCATGGCGCGCAACAC
>JAYUEA010000164.1:0-2090 GCA_043739465.1 Propionibacteriaceae bacterium | reverse complement strand
CCCCCGATCGTTCTGAATCGGAGACACCATGATTCCGGTGGCGGTACGAGCGGGTCGCCAGCTGACCGCGTCATCTCGCGGCGCCAGATCGCCCAGGTCCTGGTCACCTCGCTCACGACCGATGCCGCCCGGCACAAGACGCTCGAGCTGGTCGCTGAGACCCGTCCCGCGCAGACGAACCTCGACGCGCTGTTCGCGGCACTGGTCCTCGACCCGACGGGGTCCCTGGACGCGGTCGCCGACGTGGACAACCAGCCACGCGCCGACGATCCCGAATCCGTACGGGCTGATCTCCAGCACCTGAATCGGCGAGGCTAGGCCCACCAGTCCACGCGCACAGCCTTTAGTCCGTCCGCACAACCACTGTGACGCCAGTTCGCGACCAAGAGGTTGTGCGCGTGGGTGGGGATGTGTCCCACTCAGCCGGCCAGTTACCCTGTGAAGCCGGATGGGTCGCTCTGCTGGGTCTCGACGGCGTAGCCGTGACCCTCCCAGCTCTCGAACCCACCGCTCAGCTCCCGCACCCGGGTATAGCCGAGTCGGATCAGAGTGAGGGCCGCGCGGGCCGCGTCCACGGAGCCGAGGCCCCAGGAGTAGACGACGATGTCGGCGTCCTCATCGGGGATGTCCACGGCTGCGCGAACACCGATCTCCCCGGCCGGGATGTGCAGGGCGTAGGGGATGTGGCTGTGGGACCAGGCCGCGGCCGAGCGGGTGTCGACCACGACCGGCGCGGCTCCGAGAAGGTGCGCGACATCAAGGTCCTCGGGCGACATCTGGTACGCGAGCTTCGCAGCGAAGAAGTCCATGGCGCTGAGCGAGGTGGTCATGCCTCATCGAACAGCGCTCGGTGGTGAACCGGCTGTCGCGCAGCGGTGCATTCGCTGAACAACTCATGAACGAGTACGACGTCGGCGGCGCCCCGATGCCCCCGCATGGTCGTTCCCCTTGTGGCGCGTTGAGCCGACTCCTACGTTGGAGACGAATCTCCCTCACCGCCGATCAGGAGCAGCCATGGATCCGTCGAAGACCGCCGTCGTACTCGTCGAGTACCAGAACGACTTCACCAGCGAGGGCGGCGTGCTGCACGGCGCGGTCGTCGGCGTGATGGAGACCACGGGAATGCTGAGGAACACCGAAGCGGTGATCGCCGCCGCACGTACGGCCGGCGTGACGATCATCCACTCGCCGATCCAGTTCGCCGAGGGCTACTACGAGATCACGCGCCACCCGTACGGGATCCTCAAGGGCGTCGTCGACTCGAACGCGTTCGTCAAGGGCACCTGGGGCGCCGAGATCGTCGGCGACGTGGCGCCGCAGCCGGGCGACATCATTCTCGAGGGCAAGCGCGGTCTCGACGCGTTCGCGAGCACCAACCTCGACTTCATCCTGCGCAGCAAGGGCATCGAGACGGTCGCCCTGAGCGGCTTCCTCACCAACTGCTGCGTGGAGTCGACGATGAGGTCGGCGTACGAACGCGGCTACGAGGTGATCACGCTCACGGACTGCGTCGCCGGTACGAGCGAAGCCGAGCACGCGAACGCCATCACCTACGACTACCCGATGTTCTCGCACCCGATGACCTCCGGAGCCTTCGTCGGCGAGCTGTCGGGCGTGGTAGCGGCGGACGGTACGCGCGCGTACTGACCGGAGCCCCGATCTCCGGATCCGCTACAGGTCTTGGAGGCTGCCGGCGGTCTGCTCCCACCAGGCGCCGGCGGTCGGCGAGCGCCTCGGGGAACCAGGCCGTGTCCGGATCCGGCTCGAGGGAGCGAAGGCGCTCAGGGGAGTACGGCTGGTCGCGATCGACACTGCGGTGGCCGGCTGGTGTTCGCCTGACGCCTCAGGCGTGACCGAGCAGCAGGTCGGCGAGCGCCGCGACGGTCGGCAGCCTGAGGTGGTCGAAGTCGGTATGCAGGTCGTACGGGTCGAGCTGGACGACCTGCATGCCTGCGGCCTGTGCGCCGCGGACGTCAGCGTGGACGGTGTCACCCACGTACAAGGTGCGCGCCGGATCCGTACCGAGCGCTTCGAGCGCCGGCGTGAAGATCGCGGGGTCGGGCTTCGAGTGCCCGACGACCTCCGAGTCG
>JAYUEA010000163.1:0-2101 GCA_043739465.1 Propionibacteriaceae bacterium | reverse complement strand
CCGCTCAGTCCTGGCTGAAGTCGGTGCCGGTCACCTCGGCGAGGTGGTGCCGGACCCGCTCGATCTCCTCGATGCTGGGCACCTCGTTCGTCGTACCCATGATCGCTGCACCGATCCGTCCCGTCTCGTTCGGCAGCACACTCGACCCGCGGAGCTCGATGACGATGTCGATGACCTCGTCCTTGGTGAGGCGGCGGCTGAGGAGGGCGACGAGCGGTACATAGTCGGACGCGGGCACGCCGGTCGGGTAACCCTGTCGCACCCACGCGATCAGCCTCACCATGACGTTGCGACGGCTCTCGGAGTCGGCGGGACGTACCTCCGCGACCGGCTTCTCCGGTGCAGGCTCTGCCGACTCATCGGCAGGAATGACGGCGTCGGCCTTCGGGGAAGCTGCGTCCCCGGGCTCGGTATCGGCGTCATCGGGGGTCTCGCCGCTGTCCACCATCCCCAGGGGCCAACCTGCGATCGCGAGACGTGCGGAGACCCGGGAGACCTCTTCGTCGGTGGCGTGCTGGAGGGTGCGCTGCTCGATGGCGTGACGGATCCGGTCCTCGCGGTCCTCGTACGCACCGCCGGTCAGCGTCGACGCGATCACGACGATCTCTTCCTCGGTGAGCTGGCGCCTCAGGATGCCGAGCAGCGCCACGTAGTCCTGCTGTGGGACACCCTCGGGGTAGCCAGCGCGCAGCCAAGCCAGGACGCGTGACACGACGTTGGGAGAACGCCCACCCCGCACCACAGAGCTACTTCTTCCGGAAGACGGGGAAGATGTGGTCGAACGAGAGGAAGTAACCCATCCCAGTACCGACGATCCACGCGATGCCAAGCAGGATGGCCAGGATCACGACGCCGAAGCAGACAACTGCCATCGCCCGCCCCAGCGGATGGGGCTTCGTGTCCACAGCAACCTCGGCGGCGCCGCCGGTGCCGTAGGCCAGCGAGCGCATCCCGAGCGAGAAGATCACGGGCAACCCGGCCCCCAGAATGACGGCAGCGACCAACACCTGGAGACCGGCCTGGAGCGCCAGCAGGACCTGGCTCATCGCGCGACCTCCTTCGACAGCTCATCGGCAGGGACGGCAGCAGCGCCGCTGCCCTCCCACTCGTCGTTGACATTGTGGTGCCCGACGGGGTTCTTGCGCGAGTACCAGAACATCCACCCGGCACAAGCGATCAGGATCACCAACACGACGACCGCTCCCGCGAGCCCGCCGATGAGGTGACCGATCCCCCAGGTAAGGGCGCCCACGAGCCCCGCGCACGGAAGGGTGATCAGCCACGCGACGATCATGCGCAACGCAACTCCCCAGCGGACCTGCGCGCCCTTGCGGCCCAGCCCCGTTCCCAGGATGGAGCCGGTTGCCACATGCGTCGTGGACAGCGCGAAGCCGAGATGGCTGGACACGATGATCGTCGCCGCGGACGCCGACTCCGCTGCCATGCCCTGCGGAGAGTCGATCTCCACCAGGCCCTTGCCGAGCGTACGGATGATGCGCCAGCCTCCGATGAACGTCCCGAGCGCGATCGCGGTCGCGCAGGCCGCCTTCACCCATAGCGGCACGGCGTGGAGATCGTGCCAGTTGCCGGAGGCGATCAGCGCCAGCGTGATGATTCCCATGGTCTTCTGCGCGTCGTTCATGCCGTGCGCCAGCGAGACCAGGGAGGCGGACCCGATCTGGCCCCAGCGGAAGCCGTCGTTCTTGAAGCGCTCAGCCACGGTCGCAGTGACCCTGTAGATCAGCCAGGTGCCGATCATCGCCACGAGCACTGCGATGACTGGCGACATCAGTGCCGGAAGGATCACCTTGCCGACCACGCCGTCCAGCTTGGCGCCAGTGCCGATCCACTTGACCGAGGAGAACCCGAGGCCCGCGATCGTCGCGCCGATGAGGCCACCGAAGAGCGCGTGCGAGGAAGAGCTGGGCAAGCCGAGCAGCCAGGTGAGGAGGTTCCACAGGATGGCGCCGACCAAACCCGCCAGGACGATCTGCAGCAGGGCTGTCCCGCCGTCAGCGGTGAGCGCAGCGTTGGGAGCACCTGTGCTGTCCTGGATCTTGATCACCGAGTTCGTGACGGTCAGAGCGACCTCGACGCTCAG
>JAYUEA010000162.1:0-2101 GCA_043739465.1 Propionibacteriaceae bacterium | reverse complement strand
GCTGCGGTACGACCTCGACGGTCCCCTGGCGACGTGCGCGCTCGGCGGCGAAGACCATGAGGTGGCTGCGCAGGCTGTCCTCCGAACCGCTGAGGACCTGGTTCGGGTCTCCCAAACGCAGGGCTGCAGCGAAGGCCGTGATGAGCCCGCCGTCACCACCGCCGTGACCGCCGGCCGCCCCCGTGTCGGCGTCCACGTCCGTGTCGATGACCCGCCGCTCCCCCGTCACGAAGTCGTCGATCGTGATGACGCGTGAGTCCGTCGTGATCTCGCCGTGGCTGCCGAACAGCCGCGTGTTCCGGCCGCGCATCGTCGTGAACGCCGTCATCGTGAACGTGGCCGTCAGGCCGCCGGCGAACTCCAGCGAGACCACCTGGTGGTCGACTACGTCGTTGTCGCACGCGTACACGCAGCGTCCGTACGGGCCGTTCTCGAGCGCCTTCAGGACGCCATCACGACTGATGTCGTTCGTGAGGACCGAGGTGGGCCAGTCGGACATCCCGCGCTCCAGGGCGCGGAGGTAGATGCGGGGAGCGCTGTACGGGCAGGACCGCTCGATATGGCTCGGGCACTGCAGGCAGCGGTCGGCCGCGCCCTCCGGCTGGTTCGCACGGGTGAAGTGGGACAGTGACCCGAAGCTCGTGATCCGCTCGCACGGGCTGCCCGCAATCGCCAGCAACCAGTCGAGGTCGTGGCACGACTTCGCGAGAAGCATCGGGCTGGACTCGCCCTCGTTGCGCCAGTTGCCCCGGACGAACGAGTGCGCCTGGTGCCACCAGCCGACGGGCTCGAGGTGGTCGATGCTGTACAGGGTGCCGATCACGCCTTCGGCGAGCAGTCGCCTCAGGACGACCGTGTGCGGGGTGTAGCGCAGCACATGGCACACGGCCAGCAGCACGTTCGCGCTCTGGGCCGCCTCGATCACCGCACGTGTCTCCGCCTCGGTCGGCGCGATCGGCTTCTCCAGCAGGATGTGGTAACCCTTGCCGGCAGCGGCGATCGCGGGCGCGACGTGGTCGGCGTCCTGGGTCGCGACGATCACCGCGTCGGCGAGCTTCTCCTGGGCAAGAGCCTCGCGCCAGGTCTCGAAGACCTTCTCAGCCGGCAGTCCGTGACGCTCGGCGAAGGCCGCGCGGCGGTTGGGATCGGGCTCCGCCACGGCCACGACCTGCCCCTCGTCGGGGTGGTCGGCCAAGTGCCCTGCGTAGATGTTCCCGCGCGAACCCGCGCCGAGGACGAGGAAGGAAGGTCGTGCGATGGGACGCAGGTCAGGCGACATCCCAGGGCTCCCCGACCGTCAGGCGGGCCAGCTCGGTCACGGTGAGCTCAGGGATGCGACTGGCGATGAGGGCACGTCCCCGGTCGCTCAGCAGCCCGTCGTGGATCAGGAACCCCTGCTGCGCGCCCACGGCCCGTACGAAGTCGATCGTCTCCCCCATGGCCGCCCACGGCCCGTACGCGGGGATCGCCACCACGTCCACGCCCTGGGGTACGGCGGCGAGGCTGTCGCCCGGATGGAAGAGGGTCGGCTCGCCGGACGCGGACACGACGATGCCGACGTTGCCGATGCGCGGGATGTCGCGGTGGATGACCGCGTGCAGGCCGCCGACTGCGGAGATGGTCACCCCGCCGAAGTCCACCGACGCGTCGGCCGAGAGCTGCGTCGCGCCCTCCAGCGGGACAGCATCCATGACCTGCGGCTCCACGTACACGCGGGCTCCGGGGTTCGCTGCGAGCAGCGCCGGTACGTGCTCGGGGTCGAGGTGGTCAGCGTGCTGGTGCGTGACGATGACGGCGTCGAGGTCCGTCAGACCGTGCCAGTCGGTCGTGAAGTTGCCGGGATCCAGCAGCAGCCGCCTGTCCGCCACCTCGACGAGTACCGCCGCATGTCCGAGATGTGTGATCCGCATGCCCCAACCCTGCCACGACACGTCACGAGGTGGTACTGCCAGGCGTCGGGCTCCCGGATATCGGTTCATCATGTTAAGCAGTCGGATCGCACGTTCTCATGGCGGATTGGCCATGAGAACATCCGACACACCCACTTAACATGATGAACCGAGCGCCCCCGCGGCCCGGCCACACGGCAGTGCCTCAGGGC
>JAYUEA010000161.1:0-2105 GCA_043739465.1 Propionibacteriaceae bacterium | reverse complement strand
GTATTCGGCCCCGAAATGTCCATTCCGAGGCAACTTCGGGACGTCTTGGGTCAGGCACCGGTCTCACCGTGGCCGCGGGTCAGCGCGCCGGACCCCCTGGGCTAGGGTTTGGCCGTGGATCTGCGCGATGTCTCCGACGACCTGTCCCAAGTGCTCTACACCAAGACCCAGCTCGAGGAACGCGTCACCGAGATCGCGGCCCAGATCGACGCCGACTACGTGGGCAAGGAAGTGCTCCTGGTCGGGGTGCTGAACGGCGCGGTGATGGTGATGGCCGACCTCTCTCGCGCGCTGAGCGTGCACTGCGAGATGGACTGGATGGCGATCTCCTCGTACGGCTCCGGCACCTCCAGCTCCGGTGTCGTCCGGATCCTCAAGGACCTGAACTCGAACCTGCTCGGACGCCACGTGCTCGTCGTCGAGGACATTGTGGACACCGGCCTGACGCTCGCGTACCTGCTCGAGAACCTCCGCTCCCGCAAGCCCGCGAGCCTCGAGGTGATGGCGATGTTCCGCAAGCCCGACGCTGCGCGCAACGAGATCGCCGTCAAGTACGTGGGCTTCGACATCCCCAACGAGTTCGTCGTCGGGTACGGGCTCGACTACGCGGGCCGCTACCGCAACCTCTCGGGCCTCGGCACCCTCGCGCCGCACGTGTACAGCTGACCGACCACCGATCCCGGACTGAACACCCCGAACCTGACGGAACACCCCGAACCTGACGGAACACCCCGAACGTGGCGGAACACCCCGAACGTGACGGAGCACCCCACGTGGGGGGTGTTCGGTCCCGTTCAGGGTGTTCCGTCGGGTGGACCCGTCCCATTCAGGGTGTTCTGTCGGGTGGATCGGTCCCGTTCTGGGTGTTCCGTCGCGTACAGGCGGTGCCAACGCGTGGGGCGACCAAGCCCTCTCGCTACGTGGGGGACCAGGTCTGGAACCCGCTGGTAAGGTCAGGGTCTTGTTGGCATCGTCTTTCCTAGGCAGGGTATGAGTACCTTTCAGCGCATTCTCCGCGGTCCGTTCCTGTGGATCCTCCTCGTCGTGATCGCCGCGAGCTGGGTCATCCAGCTGACCGGAGAGCTCACGGGGTACAAGGCCGTGCCCACGAGCGAGGTCATCACGGTGCTCAACAGCAACGACCCGCTCAAAGAGGTCGTTCTCACCGACACCGAGCAGACGATCCAGATCACGAAGGCCGACGACAAGGCGACCAAGATCAAGGCGGCCTGGGTCGGCACGCAGAGCCAAGACATCATCAAGCGGCTCAACGACCGGGTCGCGGCCGGAACGCTCGAGTCGTGGAAGGGCGTCAACCCCAACCCCGGCTTCTGGGGCAGCCTGCTCGGCACCCTCGTGCCGTTCCTCATCATCGGCGTGATCTTCTACTTCCTCATCAACTCGCTGCAGGGCGGCGGGTCGAAGGTCATGCAGTTCGGCAAGTCGAAGGCCAAGGTCGCCACCAAGGACACCCCCAAGACCACCTTCGCCGACGTGGCGGGTGTCGACGAGGCGATCGAAGAGCTCCAGGAGATCAAGGACTTCCTCGCCGAGCCCGCGAAGTTCCGGGCCGTCGGCGCGAAGATCCCCAAGGGCGTCCTGCTGTACGGGCAGCCCGGCACCGGCAAGACGCTGCTCGCCCGCGCTGTCGCGGGTGAAGCCGGCGTGCCGTTCTTCTCGATCTCCGGCTCCGACTTCGTCGAGATGTTCGTCGGCGTCGGTGCCTCCCGCGTCCGCGACCTGTTCGAGCAGGCGAAGGAAGCCGCACCGGCCATCGTCTTCATCGACGAGATCGACGCCGTCGGCCGCCACCGCGGCGCCGGCATGGGCGGCGGCCACGACGAGCGTGAGCAGACCCTCAACCAGCTGCTGGTCGAGATGGACGGCTTCGACGTACGTGGTGGGGTCATCCTCATTGCCGCCACCAACCGCCCCGACGTGCTCGACCCGGCACTGCTGCGCCCCGGCCGCTTCGACCGGCAGATCCCCGTCGACGCCCCCGACCTCAACGGCCGCCTCAAGATCCTTCAGGTCCACGCGCAGGGCAAGCCGATGGCGAACGGCGTCGACCTCGCCAGCGTCGCGCGCCGCACCCCCGGCTTCAC
>JAYUEA010000160.1:0-2106 GCA_043739465.1 Propionibacteriaceae bacterium | reverse complement strand
GGGGCGCCGAGCCCCTTCGACAGGCACAGCGAGACCGTGTCCGCGTACGACCCGTACTCGGCGAACGACGTACCGGTCGCCACGTGGGCGTTGGCCAGCCGCGCACCATCGAGGTGGATCGCGACGCCTTCGTCCGTGCAGCGCCGGCGAAGCTCCCGCAGCACCTCGGCCGGCTGGACCGTACCGCCGCCGAAGTTGTGGGTGTTCTCGACCTCGACGACTGAGGTCTCCGTGAGGAACGGGCCGGTGCCGATCGAGAGCATGTCGGTGACGGCGTCGGGCTCGAGCCGACCACGTACGGAGGCGAACGTCCTGGTCGTCACGCCGTGCAGCGACGCGTGCGCCGCCATCTCGGCGCGCACGATGTGGGCCTGCGTGTCGCACAGCACCTCGGTGCCGGGCAGAGCCAGCAGCCACACTCCGAGCAGGTTGCACATGCTGCCGGTCGGGCAGAACAGGCCCGCCTCATGACCCAGCAGCTCGGCGACCCGCCGCTCGAGGGCGAGGATCGTCGGATCCTCCCCGTACACGTCGTCGCCCACCTCGGCCTCGGCCATCGCCTGCCGCATGCCGGCGCTGGGGCGCGTCAGGGTGTCACTGCGAAGATCGATCACGGAGCTCCTCAGAAGTCCATCGGCGAGAACGCCGGTGCCGCGTTGCGCCGACGCAGCGCATTGGCGCCGAGCCGGTCGGCCACGAGGAAGGCCAGCTCGAGCGACTGCTGACGGTTGAGCCGGGGATCGCACACGGTCTCGTACCTGTCGGCAAGCTGCGCCTCGCTCACGTCGACGGCGCCGCCCACGCACTCGGTGACGTCGTCGCCGGTGAGCTCGAAGTGGACGCCTCCGGGCCAGGTGCCGAGCGCCTCATGGACGTCGAAGAAGCCGTTGAGCTCGGTGACCACGTCGTCGAAGGAGCGGGTCTTGTAGCCGGTCGACGACGAGTACGTGTTGCCGTGCATCGGGTCGCAGATCCACGCCACCTGGTGCTCGCTGGCGGTCACCGCCTCGATGATCGGCGGCAGCGCGTCGCGCACCTTGTCCTTGCCCATGCGCGTGATGAAGGTCAGCCGGCCGGGCTCGTGGTCGGGGTTGAGCTTGTCGGCGAGTGCCAGTGCGGTGGCCGGCGCGGTCGACGGGCCGAGCTTCACGCCGATCGGGTTCCGCAGGCGCCGGATCAGCTCCACGTGGGCGCCGTCGAGGTCGCGGGTGCGCTCGCCGATCCAGATGAAGTGACCGCCGACGTCGTACGGGAGCCCCGTCCGGGAGTCGATGCGCGTCAGCGCGTGCTCGTAGTCGAGCAGCAGCGCCTCGTGGCTCGCGTAGAAGTCGACCGTGCTGATCGCGGAGTCCTGCACACCGCAGGCGACCATGAACGCGAGCGCCCGGTCGATCTCGTCGGTGAGAGCCTCGTAGCGCGCCGCAACGTTGGGATTGCGAACGAAGTCGGCGTTCCACGAGTGCATGCTGCGGAGGTCGGCGAAACCGCCCTTGACGAAGGCACGGACGAGGTTGAGCGTCGCCGCGGACGCGTTGTACACGCCGAGCAGCCGCTCGGGGTCGGGCTCGCGGTTCTCGGGCGTGAAGTCGTAGCCGTTGACCGCGTCGCCGCGGTACGCCGGCAGCTCGACGCCGTCCCGGATCTCCGTGTCCGAGCTGCGGGGCTTGGCGAACTGGCCGGCGATCCGGCCGATCTTCACGACGGGGACCTGGGCGGCGTACGTCATGACCACCGCCATGCTCAGCAGCACCCGCAGCCGGCCACGGATCGATGCCGCGTTGACCCCTTCGAACGTCTCGGCGCAGTCGCCGCCCTGGAGGATGAACGCATTGCCCGCGGCCACCGCCGCGATCTGGCCCTTGAGCTCGTCGCACTCCCCCGCGAAGACCAGCGGTGGCAGCCGACGGAGCGAGCCGATGACCTTGGCCAGGTGCGCCTGATCCCGATACGAGGGCTGCTGCGCCGGGTGGAGGGCGTGCAACGCGTCGAGCGAAGGGATCTGGTCGGTCACGGTCGCTCAGGCTACCCGCACCGTCCCACCACTGCGCGCCGCTTACCGAGGATCGGGCACCTCAGGCCTTCGCCTGGCCGGAGTAGCCCTGCTCG
>JAYUEA010000159.1:0-2107 GCA_043739465.1 Propionibacteriaceae bacterium | reverse complement strand
AGTGCGTCAGGACTTCTTGTCGCACGCCACGCCGTCCCCGTCAGGGTCCAGCCCAATGCGGTAACCGGGCTGCCCCACGTTCAGCGGGGCCTCCCCGGCCTTCACTGCCGCCTCGCAGTTCTCGTAGTAGACGCTCGACGGCAGTGCGGTCGCCGTGGTCGTGGACGTGGCCTTCTTGGTCGTGGCTGCCTTGGTCGACTTGCTCGTCGCCGGGCTGCTCTCGTCGGACTCGCCCGCTCGCGGCATGGTCGGCGTCGTGGACGCGGGCGCCGACGTCGCAGCACCAGTGGTCGCGGTGGCCCTCCCGGTGGCTGTCGGTTTCGCAGAGGCCACGATCGATGGATTGACGGGCGCTGCCGACTTCGCAGATGTTGCGGGCGCAGGCAGTGTCGCGCTGTGGCTGGACGTGAACGGCGAGATGGGCAGTACGTCCGGCGCCACCACGGCGACACCGACTGATGCGGTCGCGAAGGCGATCGTCACCACTGTCAGCTTCGATGGAATGGCAAGCCCGCCGAACCACGCAGCGACCTCACGACCCAGGATGAAGAGCCCCCCGACCCCACTCATCCGAGTCTGTGCTCAGACCGCGAACACTACTTTCTGGCGCCCCACGCGATGGCGGCCAGGCGTGTCTGCACACGAGACAACCTCTCTTGCCGCTCCGAACCTAAGCGGGCAAGGCTTGCTGGGCTACGCCCTGCGAGAAGAGCCTCACCTGGTCCCTCAGGACGCGGAGCGCTTCTCCCTGGCGCGGACCTCGACATGCACCGGCGACCCGCGGAAGCCGAAGTCCTCGCGCAGCCGACGCTCGACGAAGCGTACGTACTGCGGGTCGAACTGCCCGCTCGTGAACAGCGCGAACGTCGGCGGGCAGGTGTGGGCCTGCGTGCCGAAGAGGATGCGCGGCTGCTTGCCGCCCCGCAGCGGGTGGGGATGGGCGGCAGCGACCTTGCCGAGGAACGCGTTGAGCTTCCCCGTGGAGATCCTCGTCTCCCAGCCCTCGAGTGCCTCGACGATGCCCGTGGAGAGCTTCGTCACGTTGCGACCGGTGAGCGCCGAGATGTTCACGGTGGGCGCCCAGGCCACGTGGCCGAGGTCACGCTCGACCTCACGAGCCAGGTAGCGGCGACGCTCCTCGTCGGTGAGATCCCACTTGTTGTAGGCGATGACCATGGCCCGGCCGGCTTCCTCGACCATGTCGAGGATCCGCAGGTCCTGCTCAGTCACCGGCTCCGAGGCGTCGATGACGACGATGACGACCTCGGCGCGCTCGATGGCGGTCTGGGTCCGCAGGAACGCGTAGTACTCGTGGCCGCTCGCCTCTTTGACGCGCCTGCGGATGCCGGCCGTGTCGACGAACTGGTACGTGACTCCGTCGAGGTCGACGAGCTCGTCCACCGGATCGACGGTCGTGCCGGCCACCGAGTCGACGACAGAGCGCTGCTGACCCGAGATCTTGTTGAGCAGGGACGACTTGCCGGCGTTCGGCTTGCCGACGATGGCGATACGACGCGGGCCCGAGACGGCCTCGTACTCCCCCGTCGGCTTCGGCAGGGCGTCGAGGATGGCGTCGAGCAGGTCGCCGGAGCCTCGTCCGTGCAGCGCGGAGACCGCGTGGGGCTCGCCCAGACCCAGGTTCCACATCGTGGCGGCCTCGGCCTCGGACCTGGTGTCGTCGACCTTGTTCGCCGCGAGCACCACAGGCTTTTTGCTGCGCCGCAGCACCTGGACGACGGCCTCGTCCTCGTCGGTCGTGCCCACCGTGGCGTCGACGACGAACAGCACGGCGTCGGCGGCGGAGATCGCCATCTCGGCCTGCTCCGCGATCTGCGCGGCCATGCCCGTGGCGTCGGAGATCCAGCCGCCGGTGTCGACGACGACGAAGTCGCGGCCTGCCCAATCAGCGTCGTACGAGACGCGGTCCCTGGTGACGCCTGGAATGTCCTGGGTGACCGCCTCACGGCGGCCAAGGAAGCGGTTGACGAGCGTGGACTTGCCCACGTTGGGCCGGCCGACGACCGCAAGCACAGGCCTGGAGGCGACGGGCTCAGACACGGGTGACTCCTCGAACGTACTGCCCGCACGCTGCGGAGCGACTGCTCAT
>JAYUEA010000158.1:0-2117 GCA_043739465.1 Propionibacteriaceae bacterium | reverse complement strand
CCGGACAGCCGGAAGCTCAGCCCGGAGCCGCGAAAGCTCTTGGTCGCGAAGCCTGGCGAACAGACCTGGTGGCTATGGTGGCTGTACCGCCATCGTGGCGTGCGAGAGGTTGGACGTGGACAGTCCCACCGACTTCGAGGACATCCAACCCGAAGCTGCCGAAAACCTCCGGGAGTTCATCGATCGTCTGATCGCCGGGGGCTTCACTGTCGCGGACGGGAAGAGCCCAGACCCGCAGCTCATCGACCCCGGGGGCCGCGCGGTCGAGACCTGGCGCGAGGACTATCCGTACCACGAGCTGATGGGTCGCGACGAGTACGAGCGTGAGAAGTACCTCCTGCAGATCGAGCTGCTGAAGCTGCAGTACTGGGGCCGGGACCACGGGACGCGGCACATTATCCTGTTCGAGGGACGTGACGCCTCAGGCAAGGGCGGCACGATCAAGCGGTTCACCGAGCACCTCAACCCCCGTGCGACCCGGGTGGTGGCTCTCACCAAGCCGACGACCCGCGAGCTCGGGCAGTGGTACTTCCAGCGGTACGTCCAGCACTTCCCCACACGCGGTGAGATCGTGCTGTTCGACCGTTCCTGGTACAACCGGGCCGGCGTTGAACATGTCATGGGGTTCTGCACCCAGGAGGAGTACGACGTCTTCTTGAAGCAGGCACCGGAGTTCGAGCGCATGATCGTCGGGGGCGGGACCCACCTCACCAAGTTCTGGTTCTCGGTCACTCAGCGGGAGCAACGGACGCGGTTCGCGATCCGTCAGATCGACCCCGTGCGGCGGTGGAAGCTGTCGCCGATGGACCTCGAGTCGCTCGGGCGGTGGGACGACTACACCGCTGCCAAGGAAGCGATGCTGGCCCGGACTGACACCGACCATGCCCCCTGGACCGTGGTGCGCAGCAACGACAAGAAGCGTGCCCGGCTCAACGCGATGCGCTTCTACCTGAACCAGTTCGAGTACGCGGGCAAGGACCACGACGTGGTGGGGGAGCCCGACCCGAGAATCGTGCAAAGGGCCCGGGACGCCGTCGGCGACTGAGCTCACCCCGGTCTCTTCAGCAGGTCCAGCACGGTCCAGCGGTACGAGCTCGGGGCTGTCTCTGGATGGGTGTCGGTGGGCCCTGTTAGGTTGCGCGCCATGGCGCATGTGGAGATGTACGACGAGGGCGACCCGGTCTACCTCCGGGTCCGTGAGCTTGCGCTCGCCTTGCCTGGTGCCGCGGAGAAGTTCGGCCACGGTCGGCCCATGTTCTACACGCTGAAGGTGTTCGCCTACTACGGCGGCAGCATCAAGGTGGACGGGTCGTACGTGCGGCACGAGCAGTCGATCCTGTTCGTCCCGGACGCTGCGGACCGCGAATGGCTCGTCAACGACTCGAAGGTGTTCCGACCTGCGTACCTCGGCCCGTTCGGGTGGCTCGGGCTCGACCTCAGGATCGACATGGACTGGACGGAAGTGGTGGAGCTCCTCGACGCCTCGTACCGGTTGACGGCGCCGGCGCGGCTGGTCACCGAGCTCGACGGGCGCGGCTGAGTGGCAACCAACGGCAAGGCCTTCCCGTGTGCGATTCCCGTGGTGAGGTAGGGAACAGGAACCAACGAGGAGGACCCATGGAGTACCGGATGATGGGCAGCACCGGCGTGAGCGTGTCGCGTCTTTGCCTGGGCACGATGACGTTCGCGAAGGAGACCGACGAGGCGGGCGCGGATGCCCAGCTGGATGCGTTCACGGAGGCAGGGGGAAACTTCGTCGACACCGCGGACGTGTACCAGGCCGGCGCCTCCGAGGAGATCATCGGACGGTGGCTCGGGTCGCGACCGGGGATGACCGACCAGATCGTGCTCGCGACCAAGGGCCGCTTCCCGATGGGCGCGGGCACCAACAGCGTCGGTCTTTCCCGCAAGCATCTGACGAGCGCGCTGGACGGCAGCTTGCGCCGCCTCGGGGTCGACCGGATCGACCTGTACCAGGTGCATGCGTTCGACCCGCTGACGCCGCTCGACGAGACGCTGCGCTTCATGGACGACGCCGTGAGCGCCGGCAAGATCTCGTACTTCGGCCTGTCCAACTTCATCGGCTGGCAGATCGCGGCGATCAGTGAGCTGGCCGT
>JAYUEA010000157.1:0-2118 GCA_043739465.1 Propionibacteriaceae bacterium | reverse complement strand
CCATGAGGTGGACCTCAGGGTTGTTCGTCGTGATCGCGTTGGCGATGGCCTGCATGATCATCGTCTTGCCGGCCTTCGGCGGCGAGACGATCAGGCCGCGCTGGCCCTTGCCGATCGGCGAGACCAGGTCGATGATCCGTCCGATCATGCCGGACGTTGCATTCTCGAGCCGCAGGGGCTCCTGCGGGTACAACGGCGTCAGCTTCGAGAACTCCGGACGGTTGCGGGCGCTCTCGGGCTCGCCGCCGTTGACCGTGTCGAGGGTGACGAGCGGGTTGAACTTCTCCTTGCGTTCGCCATCACGCGACGCCCGGATGGAGCCGGTGACGACGTCGCCCTTGCGGAGCCCGAACTTGCGGACCATGCTCAGCGAGACGTAGGCGTCGTTGGAGCCCGGCAGGTAGCCGGACGTCCGTACGAACGCGTAGTTGTCGAGGACGTCGAGGATGCCTGACACCGGGACGATGACGTCGCCCTCGTTGATCGTCGGCTCAGTCTCGAAGCGCTCGATCTGGCCGCCGCCCTGGGTGCTGCCCGGGCGCTGACGACGGTTCGTACGGTCACGGTTGCGCCGGCGACGACCACGACGGCCGCTGGCATCGTCGTCGTCCATGCGAGGAGCCGAACGGTCGTCGTCCATCTGGACCGAGTGGCTGCTCTGCTGGGTGTTCTGCTGGTTGTTCTGCTGGCGCTGCTGGGTGCGGGGCTCGCCCTCGACCCCGAGCGCAACAAGGCGCGCGCCGACCTCGGCGGCGGTGGAACGGGAGTCCTCCCCCGCCTCGCCGCGGTTCGCCTGGGCGGCCGGTTCTGCTGCCTGTGCCGACGCGGATCCCTGCTCAGCGGGGGCTCCGGCGTCGCGGCGCGCACCACGGCTGCGGCTGCGACGGGTCTGACCGTCGGCAGCGGGCGCATCCGCGGGTGCTGTGATGCTGGTGTGGTCTGCCGGTGCTGGGGTGGCAGCCGTCTCGGCTGGACGCTGCTCGGTGGTCGGCCTGCGGCGGGCCGGTGCTGACTTCTCGCTGGATGAGCCCTGCGCGGCCTTGATGGCCCCGACGAGGTCGCCCTTCCGCATTCCGGCAGTGCCCTTGAGGCCCAGAGAGCCGGCGACATGCTTGAGCTCGGCGAGCAGCATGCCATCCAGCGACTTGCCGGTGGTGGTGGTGTCGGTCACGGACTTCCTTCCGTCGTGACGGCCTGTCGCGTCATTGGCGGGTGCCGAACGGCACACGACAGCGCGTGCAGGCAATGAATTCCTCAGGCCAGACGTACCGAGGGAATCCGGATTGTCTTTCGGCGAATCGCCGCGCCCAGCCTGTGAGGCGCGTGCAGGCCCTGGGCCTCGCAACGCCAACGAGGTTAGCACCCCTGTGGCGCAACCACATAGCCGATGCAGACTCGTCGGCGGCCTAGATTGGGGCCATGGCACCCGAAACCCGACGTAACCTGCTGGCTGACGCCTCCACCCCCACCCTGCTCCCAGCCGACCCCGTACGTGAGCCGACCAGCTTCGCCGAGGCGCTGCAGGGCGTGCGCAGCCATCCGGCGTGCAGCATGCTCTGGGCCTTCCTCGCCGAGTCGGCGCTGGCTGAACGTACGGACGCGGCCGATGTGAGCGCGTACGCGTTCGCTCGTACGGGCTACCACCGCGGTCTGGACTCGCTCCGGCGTAACGGATGGCGCGGGTCCGGTCCCGTCCCGTGGGAGCACGAGCCGAACCGTGGCTTCCTGCGCGCCCTCTGGGCACTTGCCGTCGCCGCCGACCGGATCGGCGAGGCCGACGAGACCACCCGCTGCGCCCAGTTCCTCCGCGACTCCTCCGAGACCGCGTTCCTGGAGCTGACCCGCGCCTGAGCGCCTGGATGAGAGGAATTGCGCACTCGATGGTGTACGGAGCCCGATCTCGGGCGATTTCGGACGTCGAGTGCGCAATTCGTCCCGGCTGACCTCGGGGGCTCAGCGATCACCGGCTCGGAACAGCTGCCAGGACGGTCAGGTGAGCGGGTGCTGGCGTTGACAACAGTGACCTGCCCAGACGCGTGGGTCAACGCCGATGTCCGCCACGTCGATGGCATCCCCCGTCACGAGGAGCGTTGTCAGATGGCCGTTGGGCATGCCTTG
>JAYUEA010000156.1:0-2120 GCA_043739465.1 Propionibacteriaceae bacterium | reverse complement strand
GTGTCAGGGCACCAAGCGCGTCGCGACTCGCCGCCCCGAGGCGATGTGTCAGCAGGTGGCGGTCGTCGGTGGAGGCGGCCGGCCACCACACCGTGACGTCGCGCCCGGCGCCCAACGAGGAGAGGAGCGTGCGCTCACCGGGGGCGAGCCGCTGCGGTGCCCACACCGACAACCGGCCCGGCAGTGAGCTCAACGACGGGTCCGCGCGCAGCCGCTCTGCGGCGTCGGCCGTCCTCTCCCACGGCGCCTGCTCGCCCACCATGCCGACCAGGAGTGTCCACAGCTCGTGCTGCCAGGCGTCGCTGCCGGTCCCCGGCGTCGTCAGCAGCCGTGGGCGCCACCGCGCGTACCGGGCGAACAGGTCGCAGAAGCGCCGCGCCGCCCCGTACCTGCGTCCGGGTCGCTCCGCGTCCCCCACGTGCACGGCGATGTCACGGAACCAGGCCTCGTCGGCCGCACGGTCGAACGCGCGGAGCATGGTCCAGGCCAGTCGCTCGGTGACCCACGGGTCCTCGTCCGGCGTGATGCCGAGCACCTCACGCTCGAGGTCGCGCAGCATGCCGACGGTCGTCGGCAGCTGGATGCGGGCGGCCACCCCGTCCGTACAACCCTCTGCCGTCCCCAGCACCGTGCCGAGCCGCTGCATCAGCCACCGGCCCTGGCCAGGGGTCGCGACAGCGACCAGGTCGGCCTCGAAAGGGTCGTCGCGGGGAAGGTCGAGCTCCGCGGCGAGGGCAGCCACGAGGTCGTCGGGGTGTTCCCCCACGCGCACCCTCAACCCGTTCACGGGCCTCACCCTAGAGGGGACCGCCGACAGAACTCATCGGGGCCTGTGGACAACTGCTCCGGGTCAGCCGGCGAGCGCCGCGAGTCGCTGCTGCACCTGGGAGACGCTGGGGTTCGTGAGCGTGGAGCCGTCGTCGAAGAGCAACGTCGGCACCGTACGGTTCCCGGAGTTCGCGTGCTCGACGAGCTCCGCGCCCTCGGGCTCGGTCTCGATGTCGACGACCTCGTACTCGATCCCTGCACGATCGAGCTGTGACTTCAGCCGGTGGCAGTAGCCGCACCAGGTCGTCGTGAACATCGTCAAGGCCATGCTGGCCGAACGTCCCCGCGCGGGCCGCTATTCCTCCGACGAGTACGGACGCGGATGGAGGCTTGTCAGTGACGCATGGCACAGTGTCCGACATGGCTGCCCCGACCCCCGACGAGATCCTCACCGGACTCGACCCGGAGCAGCGCGAGGTGGCGACCAGCCTCGGCGAGCCGGTCGTCGTCATCGCCGGAGCGGGCACGGGCAAGACGCGGGCGATCACCCACCGGATCGCCTACGGGGCCTCGACGGGCGCCCTCGACCCCCGGGCCACGCTGGCGGTGACGTTCACCACGCGCGCCGCGGGGGAGATGCGCGGCCGGCTCGCGCGACTGGGCGTCACCGGTGTCCAGGCCCGGACGTTCCACTCTGCGGCGCTGCGACAGGCCCAGTACTTCTGGCCGAGGGCGTACGGAGCGGCGCTGCCCCAGGTCACCGAGGCCAGGTACTCGATGGTGGCGGAGGCCGCCCGGCGGCTCGGTCTGCCGACCGACACCGCGGTGATCAGGGACCTCTCGGGCGAGGTTTCATGGGCCAAGGTGAGCAACGTCGAGCCGGAGTCGTACGCGGTCCTGGCCCGTCAGTCCCACCGCGAGGTAGCGGGTGTCGAGCCTGACGTGGTGGGCCGCCTGCTGGTCACGTACGACAACCTCCTTCACGACCGCGGCCGCATCGACTTCGACGACATCCTGCTGTGCGCCGTCGCGCTGCTGGTCGACCACGAGGACGTCGCGGCGGAGATCAGGCGCACGTACCGACACCTCGTCGTCGACGAGTACCAGGACGTCAGCCCGGTGCAGCAGCGGCTGGTCGAGCTGTGGCTCGGGCAGAACCATGACGTCTGCGTGGTGGGCGATCCCGCGCAGACCATCCACTCGTTCGCCGGAGCACGGTCGGAGTACCTGCTGGGCTTCGCCGAGCGTCACCCTGGCGCGCGGCGGGTCGAGCTCGTACGGGACTACCGGTCGACGCCGGAGGTGGTCGACGTCGCCAACCGGCTGCTGGCCGGCTCGGGGCAGCGCCACGT
>JAYUEA010000155.1:0-6423 GCA_043739465.1 Propionibacteriaceae bacterium | reverse complement strand
TGAGGAAGAAGAAGACGGCGAGCAGCCCGTCCGCGGCCCACTGGCCGAGGGTGAGGTGCAGGTGGAGCGACGCGGGTCCGAACGCAGCGTCACGCAGGGCTGCGTACGAGTCGGACCAGGGCGAGTTCGCCCACACGAGGGCGAGGACTGCCGCGGCGACGAGGACCAGACCTCCCACGGTCTCCGTACGCAGCAGGGCGGCGACCCGGCGAAGCTCGCGCCGGCTACCCCTCGTGAAGGCTCTCGCGGCGTTGGGTGGTGTTTGCATGTGCGGCTCCGGACGTGTGTGTACGACTGCCGACCAGACTTCCCGGCGAACCCGGCATCAGCGTAGCGGACAGCGCCGATCGGCCGGGTCGTCTGAATGGCCCAGGTCTGATGTCCGCGCTGCCACGATCGGTCGGCATCCAGCGCGTACTCCGACGTTTCCCTGGTTGTCAGGCCGTGGCAAGGAGCCCCAAGTACCAACTCCTACGTTGCCTGGGTTATGAGGCTTCCTCGAGGCGCCATAGCCCGGGCAACGTAGGAGTTCGCCCCTCTGGGCTTTCCGAGAGCGCCCATAACCCGGGCTTCGGAGGAGCTGGAGAGTGACGACACACCACCCCGACCCCTACAGAGTCAGTTCCACGCCGAGCCGTACAAGGGGACCACCATGGCCACCCGGCCTCGACGACGCGATCGACCTCCTGGATGGACGGCTCCATCAGCACATCTGTCTCACGAGAGCGCGGGCCTGTCGCCGGCTATGTATGTGCACCACGCGGCACGGGGCCGCAGCCAGCTCCGCGAGTAGCCGGGGGCGCATCGACAGGCCGTAAGTGAGCACGTACCTCACGAACGCGGCATCGAACCGATCTACGTGGCTTGGGTCCTCGACGCGTCCTCCTCTGTTCCGTACCCGTCGCGTCATCACGCCCGCGAGGCAGACGACGGCAGCACGGTCCAGAAAGACGACCACGTCGGCTCGTGAAAGCCGATCACCCAGAGTGCCCAGGTAGTTGCCGTCGGCAACCCAGGACGGCTCGTCCAGCCTTCGCCGGACCTCGTCGATGAACATGTCGTCGTCACGCCGCTGGCCCTCGGCGTCGTAGCGGTACAGGTCGAGGTGGATGACGGGCACATGCAGCGCCTCGGACAGCCGGACCGCAAGCCACGTCTTGCCCGATCCGCCGTTCCCGACGACCACTACCCGCGTCACCGCTTGTCGGAGGCTTCCCCGCCCGTGCTGAGGGCGGCGACGAACGCCTCCTGCGGCACTTCCACTCGGCCGACCATCTTCATGCGCTTCTTGCCCTCTTTCTGCTTCTCGAGCAGCTTGCGCTTGCGGGTGATGTCACCGCCGTAGCACTTGGCGAGCACGTCCTTGCGCACGGCCCGTACGGTCTCCCGCGCGATCACGCGGGCGCCGATGGCGGCCTGGATCGGGATCTCGAACTGCTGGCGCGGGATGAGCTTCTTGAGCTTCTCGGCCATCGCCACGCCGTAGTTGTACGCCTTGTCCTTGTGCACGATCGCGCTGAACGCGTCGACCGCGTCGCCGTGCAGCAGGATGTCGACCTTGACGAGGTCGGCCTCCTGCTCACCGTTCGGCTCGTAGTCGAGAGAGGCGTAGCCCTTGGTGCGCGACTTGAGGGCATCGAAGAAGTCGTACACGATCTCGGCGAGCGGGAGCGTGTAGTGGAGCTCGACGCGATCGGCGGACAGGTAGTCCATGCCGGTCTGGGTGCCGCGGCGGTTCTGGCAGAGCTCGATGAGCGTGCCGATGTACTCCGTGGGGCTGAGGATCGACGCCTTGACGACCGGCTCGTACACGCCGGCGACCT
Organism: Propionibacteriaceae bacterium; assembly: GCA_043739465.1. Taxonomy (GTDB): domain Bacteria; phylum Actinomycetota; class Actinomycetes; order Propionibacteriales; family Propionibacteriaceae; genus Fen-668. The sequence goes on along the minus strand of JAYUEA010000155.1, from coordinate 4,600 downwards.
TGCCGTCGGGGAACTCCGACGGGTTGGTGACGATGTGCTCGGTGTTGTCGTCCATGACGACGCGGTACACGACGTTCGGCGCGGTGGAGATGAGGTCGAGGTCGAACTCGCGCTCGAGGCGCTCGCGCACGATCTCCATGTGCAGCAGGCCGAGGAAGCCGATACGGAACCCGAAGCCCAGGGCCACCGAGCTCTCCGGCTCGTACACGAGCGACGCATCGTTGAGCTGCAGCTTGTCCAGCGCCTCGCGGAGCTCGGTGAAGTCGTCGCCGTCGATCGGGTACAGGCCGGCGTAGACCATCGGGTTCGGGTGGCGGTAGCCGCCGAGCTCCGTCGTCGCGGGCCGGTTCACGCCGGTCACGGTGTCGCCGACGCGCGAGTGCCGTACATCCTTCACACCAGTGATCAGGTAGCCGACCTCCCCCACACCGATGCCCGCCGACTTCACGGGGTCGGGCGAGATGACGCCGATCTCGAGCACCTCGTGCGTCGCTTTCGTGCTCATCATGAGGATGCGGTCGCGGTGGTTGAGGTGGCCGTCCTTCACACGGATGTAGGTGACCACGCCGCGGTACGTGTCGTACACGCTGTCGAAGATCAGCGCCCGCAGAGGGGCATTCGCGTCACCCACAGGGGCGGGAACGGTGGCCACGATCTCGTTGAGCAGCTCGCGTACGCCTTCGCCGGTCTTGGCGGACACCCGCAGCACATCCTCAGGCTTGCCGCCGAGGATGTTGCTGATCTCGGCGGCGTACTTGTCGGGCTGCGCGCCGGGCAGGTCGATCTTGTTGAGCACCGGGATGATGTGGAGGTCAGCCTCGAGGGCCAGGTACAGGTTCGCCAGCGTCTGGGCCTCGATGCCTTGCGCGGCATCGACGAGCAGCACGGCACCCTCGCAGGCCTCCAAGGACCGCGACACCTCGTACGTGAAGTCCACGTGACCTGGGGTGTCGATCATGTTGAGGACGTACTCGGTGCCGTCCATCGTCCACGGCAGCCGTACGGCCTGGGACTTGATGGTGATGCCACGCTCGCGCTCGATGTCCATGCGGTCGAGGTACTGGGCTCGCATCGATCGTCCGTCGACGACCCCCGTCAGCTGCAGCATGCGATCGGCCAGGGTCGACTTGCCGTGGTCGATGTGAGCGATGATGGAGAAGTTGCGGATCAGTCTCGGATCGGTGCTACCGGGCAGGGTCGTCATGCAGCTTCCAGGTCGGTTGAGTGATTCGACACATCTTCCCACATCGGCGGTAGGCTTCATCGCGGTCGCACGTGCCCCCTGATTTGGGCGGTACGGGGCGCCGCTGATAGATTGACTCGTCGCACCAGCAGGTGCACACGCGCGCCCCACGGGGTGCAACCCAGAACCACACGACCAAAAGAGGCTTGCCCCGTGGCGAACATCAAGTCCCAGATGAAGCGGATCAAGACGAACGAGAAGTCCCGTCTGCGCAACAAGTCGATCAGGTCGGCGCTGCGTACGTCTGTGCGTCGCTTCGACGAGGCCGTTGTTGCCGGTGACGCCGAGAAGGCGTCGACGCTGGCTCAGGCCGCGACCCGCGCATACGACAAGGCCGTCAGCAAGGGTGTCGTCCACTCCAACAACGCGGCCAACCACAAGTCGGCCATCGCCGCGAAGGCTGCCGCACTCTGATCCTCGGGCTCTGCTCATCGAGTAGAGGCCCACGTGCTACAGGCGTTCTGGCCATCAGGTCGGGACGCCTTTCGCATGCCCGAGAAATCGGTCAGGGCTCGAAGGGACGCACGCAAACGCCACCACCCCCTGAAGCCCAAGCAACCGAAGAGTGAATGCGAACTCGTCTGCCTCTGGTCCCAGAGAGACTGGCCGACCCTTCGAGTCGGCGGCTTCGCGGCCTCCTCAGGATGAACTCCGTCGGTCAGGGCTCGAAAGGACCCCTCACGAGGCTTTGCTGGACTCCAAGCAGTCGTGCAGCTCGGTGAGCAGCCGCTCCAGCGCGAACTCGGGATCGACGGCGGCGCCTTTGACGGCGGCATCGGCCGTAGCAACGGCCTTGATCGCAGCCCCGACCGCGGCCGGAGACCAGCTTCGCGCTTGCCGTGAGAGGTCCTTGAGCTTCCAGGGCGGTACGCCCACGTCCTTGGCGATGGCCGGTTCTGGACGCCGGTCGGCCCGGGCATCGAAGTACTTGCCGAGGGCTCGGAGCGACCCTGCGAGCGCACTGGTGACGAGTACGGGTGCGACGCCGGTCGACAACGCCCAGCGGAGCTTCTCGATCGCCTTGCCGTGGTTGCCGGACAACACGTCGTCGGCGACGGCGAAGCTCGACACCTCGGCGCGGCCCGCGAAGTAGCGCCGTACATGCGCGGTCGTCAGCGTCGGGGCTGACGAGTCGGACGCGAGCTGCTCGACCGCACCCGAGATGGCGCGAGCCTCTGACCCCACAGCGTCGACGAGAGCCTGGGCAGCCTCACCGTCGAGCCTGGCTCCCAGCTGGCGAGCCCGTTCGGTGGCGAACCTGGCCATCTCCCACGGCTTCATGGCGGGGCAGTCGATGACGCGTGCAGCCAGCGGGCGCAGCTTGTCGAGGACGCCCCTCCCCTTCGCCCCGGCGGGGTGCACAACCACGAGCAAGGTCTCGGCAGGGATGTCCTTGACGATGCCGATGAGGACGTCGACCAGCTCGGCCGGCAGGCCGTCAGCAGCGGTCAGAACAGCCACCGACTCGGCGGAGAGCAGCGCGCCGCCTGTCATCTCCATCAGCTGACCCTCGGTGAGTGTCGAGGCGTCGACGTTGTTCACGGTGGCTTGGGGGAACTCCGCCCGGGCGTCGGCCAGGAGCTCGGCGAGGTGCTGCTCGGCCAGGAAGGCTTCGGCCCCCACGATGAGCACGAGCCTGCCGAACAACGATTCCACCATGGCGGACAGCATGCCAGTCCGCGCCGACGGAGTGGGAGCCGGACGGACGCCCATGGGCATCAGGCCAGGGAGAGGAAGAGCTTCTCCATGTGCGCGGCGTCGTACTCGGAGTCACCGCTCAGGACACACTCCCGCAGCCCGGTCGCGATGATCGAGAACCCGGCCCGGTCGAGCGCCTTGCTGGCCGCCGCGACCTGCATCACGATGTCCTGACAGTCGCGGCCCTGCTCGATCATGGCGATGATGCCGCCGATCTGTCCCTGGACGCGCTTCAGCCGCTTCAGGGTTGCTTCGAGCTCTGCGGGATCGATGACCACTGGTGCCTCCTGGTGCGTGGTACCCCTAAGGGTATCGTGACCCCTTCGCTGACCGCGCGCGACCCCGTATTGTGAGCCGCCGCAGAAGTACCTCAGACCAGCGACAATCCCTCCCCGGACAGGTCGGCACGGGCGATGTCCCGACCGGTGAGGACGAGCATGATCGCCTCGCCGGGGCCGCTGACGACGGGCCCGCTGCCACTGGACCACTAGATGTCGTCTGCCTCCCACAAAACGGCCGGGAGGCTGCGGCTTCTGAAACCTCGCGAGCTCGCCCACGTCCCGACCCCGGCGCCCGGCGTGCGCTTCTCCGACAACTACCTCGACCTGCGCCCCGGCGAGCCGAGGGAGATCGAGGTCCGCGGGCTGACAGAACACACGCTGGCGAGCCTTCGGGTCCTTCCTTACGCCGGGCTCAGCGAAGGGTCGTGACGGTCCACTGACCTGAGGCGAGGCTGATCGCCACAGCGCCTTGCTGGTCGGTACGCAGGACCTGCATGCCCAGACCCTCCAGCATGCGGAGGGTCTTGGCCGACGGGTGGCCGTATGTGTTGTGGAGGCCCACCTCGATCAGCGCGAGCCTGGCACCGGTCGCCTTGATGAAGGCCTCGTCCTGACGGGACGACCCGTGGTGCGGCACCTTCAGGACGGTCGCCCGGACATCCCCGCCCGCCGCCATGATCGTCCGCTGCCCCTCCGGCTCGATGTCGCCGGTGACCAGCACCGACAGGCCGGCCATCGAGACGCGGCCCACGATGCTCGAGTTGTTCTCCTCGCTCGACTCGGCACCCGTGCCCCCCGACCCCAGCCACAACCCCGCCGCGATCGTCTTCCAACGCGCGTCCCCCACCGCAAACTCCTGACCGCCCCGGGCGATCGTCACCGGGATCCCCCGGTCCGCGAGCTCCGCTCCGATCGCCGCCGCCGTCAGCGCCGGGCTCGCCACCGGCGACACCAGCACCCGCCCGATCGGCCGCGACCCCACCAGCCGCTCGAGCCCGCCCACGTGATCGGCGTGGTAGTGGCTCAGCACCAGCAGCGGGATCGCCTGCACACCCAGCTGGTCCAGACAGGCCAGCAGTGCGACCGGGTCGGGCCCGGTGTCGATCAGGATCGCCTGCTCTGCGGTCACCTGGACGACCGTCGCGTCACCTTGTCCGACGTCGCAGCCCACCACCTGCCACGACGTCGGCGGCCAACCTGCGTGGTAGGGCGCCCTTAGCAGCGCCACCACCATCACCAGGGCCACCGGCACCACCAACCAGGGGCGCCTCAGCACCCACGGCGCCAGCACCCCGATGCCCACCGACCCCAGCACCACCAAGACCACCCCGAGCACCGACGCCGGCCACGCCAGACGCGCTCCCGGCAGCTGCGACCC
>JAYUEA010000154.1:0-2123 GCA_043739465.1 Propionibacteriaceae bacterium | reverse complement strand
CCGCCATCGCCTCGCGCCGGTCCGCGTACCGCCTCAGCTCGTCCCTGTACCGCGAGATCAGCAGCAGCGCGTAGTCCGTGCCCGCCCCGAACACCAGCACCGACAAGATGCCCGTCGTCGACGCGTCGAAGGTCATTCCCAGCGCGTTGAGGATGTGGGTGGCGACCGAGCTGGCGACCTGGTCAGCCAGGCCGACGATCGTGAGCGGGATCAGCCAGAGCACAGGGCTGCGGTACGTGATGATCAGCAGCAGGGCGACCACCAGGGCTGTGGTGCCGAGCAGGCGGAAGTTCGCGCCCTCGAATACCTTCGCGAGGTCGGCGCTGATGCCGGCCGGGCCGGTCACCTGGGCGGAGAGCCCATCGGGGCGCCCCTGCGCCAGTGCCGTACGGATCTGGGCGACCTTGTCGCGTGCGCCGGTGATGGAGGTGCCGTCGATCGTCAGGGTGCCGACGGCCGCGGTCCCGTCCTGCGACGGGATGGCCGGGCCGGCCGTCTTGACGCCGGCCATGCTGCCCGCTGCCGTCAGCCGGTCCCTGATGTACGAGAGGTCGCCAGCCGAGAGCTTGTCGATGTCCCGGCCGAAGACGATGACGGCGGCTATCGAGTCGGTGCCGGGCAGCGACTGCGCGAGCTCGACGGCCGCTCGGGAGTCCGAGCCGATCGGGAACGTGTCGGTGGGCACGGCCGTGTGTTCCGCCGCGCCGATGAGGCCGATCACCAGGCCGGAGCCGATGACAGCCGACAGGGCGATGGCTGCAGCCCAGCCGCGGGCGGTCAGTAGTCGGGCGATGGCGCGCATGTCGATCCTCCACTAGAGTGCCTAAGGAAGTAACTTATCAGGTTGCTAAGTAGGTGAGTGATATTAGCCAGATACCCAAGCCTTGGGCAAGCACTGCAGCTCGCCTCCGATCGTCCCCACCGCACGCAGGAGAGGTACCCGGCCTGCGTCAGTCAGACACGCTCCAGATGGTCATGGAGCTCACCGAGGTCTCGGGCCAGCTCCCCCACGCGATCGCACGTCGCACCGGCCTCAGCGAGTCCGAGCTGCACTCGCTGCGTCACCTGCTGGCAGGACCGATCGGGCCCAACGACCTCGCTCGTAGGATCGGAGTCACCTCCGCCGCCTCATCTGGCATCGTCGACCGCCTCGAGTCCCGGGGCCACGTCACCCGACGCGCGCACCCCACGGACAAGCGCCGTACGGTCGTCTCGATCAGCGACTCCGGCAGGGCCGAGGTGCTGGGCCAGATGCGGCCCATGTTCGAGGGCCTGGTCGCCGCGGACGCCAAGCTGAACGACGCCCAGCGCGTTGTGGTCGAGAGCTACCTACGCGACCTGATCGCCGCGATGCGCACGCTTCTCTAGATCAGAGCATCTTCTCGACGGTGTTGAGGTTCCGCGTGGTCGTGACCTCGCGGAAGCGCTTCGCCGACGAGAACTTCGAGTATGGCGTGTCCAGGGTGCTTCCCTTCGGGCACCGCCAATAGACGGTGCGGCCGTGAGCCGACACCCTCTCCAGGTCCCCCACGGTCGCCGCGGCGAGCTCCTTCGCAGTGGCCGCCGAGTCGCACAGGACCGCGTACCGATGGTGGTCGGCGTCGTGGTCGAACGGGTAGCCCTTGACGATAGCGGCGAGCTCGTCGTGCGCGAACACGAGCACCCTCGCGTCGTACGAGAACGTCGCGCTGAGCGCCTTCTCGACCGTGCTCTTCAGCTCGGCGGCATTCAGACCCGACTCGCAGGTCACGTTCCCACTGGCCAGGTAGGTCCTCACGTCCTCCAGCCCAAGACCCGCGAGCAGCGTCTTCAGGTCGGCAGACGGCACCTTGATGCCGCCGACGTTGACGCCCCGCAGGAAGACGGCGTACCTCATGAGGCGACCGTACGGGCTGGTTGTTCGGGCCACAACAGCGCGACGGGTAGTGTCGCTCGGGTGCGACGTCTCTGGCTGCGGTGGCTCGGCCTGCTGGTGTTCGTCGTCGTCCTGAGCGGGATCTTCATCCGTCTCGGAGAGTGGCAGATCCACCGCATGGACGGCAAGCGCGAGACCAACGCCATCGTCGTAGCCCACCAGGACAACCCGGTGGTCCCGGTCGCCCAACGCGGCTATGACGTCGTCC
>JAYUEA010000153.1:0-2125 GCA_043739465.1 Propionibacteriaceae bacterium | reverse complement strand
CGGTACGGACTCGTACGGTCTCGGGCAGGGCCTCGAGCTCGTCGACCAGGTTCTGGTGGCCGTCGTCGTCGAGGTCGGTGATCACGTAGCCGAGGGCGCCGCGCGTGCCCAGCACCTGTCCGGCGATGTTGACGTCGTGGTCGCCGATGACGGCGTTGAGCCTCGCCAGCACGCCCGGCACGTTGCGGTGCAGGTGCAGGATGCGCGTGGTGCCGGTGGGCGTGTTCTGTACCTGCGGCAGGTTGACCGACAGCACCGTCGACCCGATGGACGCGTAGTCGCCGAGCTTCGTCGCGACGAAGCGTCCGATGTCGCGCTGCGCCTCCTGCGTGGATCCGCCCACGTGCGGCGTGAGGATCACGTTCTGCAGCCCCTGGAGCGGGCTGATGAACGCGTCGGTGTTGGCGTGCGGCTCGTTGGGGAAGACGTCGATCGCGGCGCCCGCCAGCCTGCCCGACACCAACGCGTCGCGCAGCGCCTCCAGGTCGACGACGATCCCGCGGCACAGGTTGAGGAACAGCGCCCGCGGGCGCATCTTGGCGAACTCGGCGGCCGTAAAGATGCCCGCGTTCCCCGGGCGGCCGTCGACATGCAGCGAGACCACCTCGGCTTCGGCGAGCAGCTCTTCGAGCGTCTCGCACCGGCGCGCGTTGCCCAGCGCCAGCTTGTCGACGATGTCGTAGAAGATGACGCGCATGCCGAGGGCTTCGGCGAGTACAGACAGCTGCGACCCGATGTTGCCGTAGCCGACGATGCCCAGCGTCCGACCCCGTACCTCGTGGGAGCCCGCCGCCGACTTGTCCCATACGCCCTCGTGCAGGCCGCGGTTCTTGTCGACCAGGCGACGCGCCAGCGCGATGATCTCGGCCAGCGCGAGCTCGACGACGCTGCGCGTGTTCGAGAAGGGGGCGTTGAACACCGCGAGACCGGCGTCGCTGGCCGCGTTGAGGTCGATCTGGTTGGTGCCGATGCAGAACGCGCCCACGGCCTGGAGCTGCGGGTTCGCGGCGATCATCTCGGCGGTGACGTGAGTGGCCGACCGGATGCCGAGCAGCGACACCCCGACCAGAGCCGCCGAGAGCGCCTCGGGTGGCAGTGCCTCCGTGTGGACCTCGACCTCGTACCCGCGTTCGGTCAGGATCCGTTCGGCGTCGGGATGGACGTTCTCGAGCAGTAGCGCCTTCACAGCGGGCATCTTGCCACGACCTGGCCCGCGATCAGGAGTCCTGCCCGTCCGCGGACCCGGGCAACCGGAACGTGGGGATGGCTGCGAGCAGCTCACGGGTGTACTCCGACTGGGGATCGCGGTACACCTGCTCGCTCGGACCCGCCTCCTCGATCCGCCCGTGACGCATCACGATCACGGTGTCGCACACGTGCCTCACTACCGTCAGGTCGTGGCTGACCATGATCAGCGTCAGCTGGTTCGCCGCCACGAGATCGCACACGAGGTTGAGCACCTGCGCGCGTACGGACACGTCCAGGGCGGACACCGGTTCGTCCGCCACGAGCACGCGGGGCCGGGGTGCCAGCGCCCGCGCGATCGCCACGCGCTGCCGCTGACCGCCGGAGAGCTCGTGCGGGTACCTGTCAGCCACCTCGAGGGGCAGGTCCACCGACTCGAGCACCTCTGCGAGTCGGGCGCGGTGGTCGGTCGGCACGTCCGTACGTGACCGCAGCAACGACGACCTCAGCGGCTCGGTGACGATGTCGCGGATGCGCATCCTCGGGTTGAGTGACGAGCGCGGGTCCTGGAACACGAGCTGTACGGACGCGCGCAGGGCACCCAGGTCCCGCTCTGCACGCCGCGTGATCAGCTCCCCGTCGAAGCGGATCTCGCCGGAGGTCGGCTGGTCCAACGCCGTCATCATCCGTACCAGCGTCGACTTCCCCGACCCCGACTCCCCCACGATGCCGAGCCGTTGGCCCGGTTCGACCCGCAGGGACACGTCGTCGACGGCGAGTACGGATCCTGGCGCACCCACGCGTCCGTACCGTCGGGACGCATGCTCGACCTCGTACAGGCTCATCGCGACCTCCCGCCCACCCAGGTCTCGCCCCGCGCCGGGTAGAAGTCCTCGACCGTCGGCAGCCGCTCCCCCGGCGCCACGTCGTCGATCCGGGC
>JAYUEA010000152.1:0-2138 GCA_043739465.1 Propionibacteriaceae bacterium | reverse complement strand
CACCGGCCTGGGAGCGGCCGTGTCCAGCTTCAGCTTCTTCGCCTCGGGCGCGGCCGTCCCCGTCCTGCCGTTCCTGGTCGGTCTGCGCGGGACCGCTGCACTGCTCACCGCGACCGTGCTGGTGGGGCTCGCCCTGATGCTCACCGGGGCGGTCGTCGGGATGCTCTCGGGCGGTCCGCCGCTACGGCGCGCCCTGCGTCAGCTCGCCGTCGGGGCCGGGGCGGCCGCCACGACCTACCTGCTCGGCCTGCTGTTCGGCGCGACCCTCGGCTGACCGGTCAGTCGCAGCCCGCGATCCGCGCAGGTGAGAGTGCCGTGCAGCTGGTCAAGCGGCCACCGGGACCGGCCGATGGGCAGATGTCGGCCACCCCGTCGGCCCCGGCTGCCCGTGAGGAACCTGATGCACCGTGCCGCCGCTGTCCCCGAGAAGCGTCGCCCCGGCGGACGAAACGAGCGGCGAAACCGAATTGCCGGCATCGGGCTGGTGCTGCTCCTGCTGGGGGTGAGTGCCTTCGCCGTCTGGTCCTCCACGACGACCTCGCGGGCTGCCGAACGGGCGACCTCCGCCAACGAACTGTCGGACGCATACGACCGTGCCGCGACCGCCGTCTCGAGCGAGGAGTCGTTGGAACGCAAGTACCGCCTGGAGCCGGGACCGAGCGTGCGCGCGCACTACGACGCGGCCGCACGCGCGCTGGTCGGTGCGCTCGAGACGGTGCGCCGGGACGGCAACGCCGTCGACCGGACGAGGGTGGACTCCGTCCTGACCGGGCACCGCGACTATCTAAGATCGATCGGCCGGCTGTTCGCCGCCGTCGACGCCGGCGACACGCCGCTCGCGCTCAAGATCGACAGCGGGGAGGTCGACCCGTCCTTCGGCGCCCTCCAGAAGACCGTTGACGCGGCGGCCCGAGAGCACGGCCAGGTCGCCCAGGCCGAGTTGGCGCATCTGGGTCGTCTGCAGATGCTCACCAGCCGGCTCACCCCGATCCTGTTCCTGGGTGGGCTGCTGCTCGCGGCGCTGCTCGCATCGGTCACCCGCGGCCACCGGCGCCAGCTCGGCATCGAACGCACCCGGGCCATGCACGACTCGCTGCACGACGCCCTGACCGGGCTGCCCAACCGGCTGCTGCTCGCCGACCGGTTCGACCAGGCCCTGCTCGGCTCGAAGCGGTCCGGCGGCGCGACCGGGTTGCTGCTGGTCGACCTGGACCGGTTCAAAGAGGTCAACGACACCTTCGGTCATCACCACGGCGACGGTCTGCTCACCCAGATCGGGCCGCGGCTGCGGTCGGTGCTCCGCGAGACGGACACGATCGCCCGGCTCGGTGGGGACGAGTTCGCCGTCCTGCTCCCCGATGTCACCGACCTCGCTGCCGCGGTCGAGATCGCCCGCAAACTGCTGCTGGCCCTCGCGGAGCCGATCACGGTGGAGGGCGTCGCGCTGGACATCGAGGCCAGCATCGGCGTGGTGCTCTCTGGGGAGCACGGCGACGACCCGACGACACTGCTCCAACGCGCCGACATCGCGATGTACGCCGCGAAAGCGCAGAACCTCGGGGTCTGCGTCTATGACGCCGATCTGAACGGGCACAGCCCTGCCAAGCTGGCGCTGCTCGGCGAGTTGCGGCGCGCCCTCGAGCTCGACCAGCTGCTGCTGCACTACCAGCCCAAGGTCAGCATCAGCACCGGTGAGGTGGTCGGCGCCGAGGCACTGGTGCGCTGGCAGCACCCCGACCGGGGGTTGGTGTTTCCCGATGCGTTCATCCCGGTGGCCGAGCACACCGGCCTGATCAAGCCGCTGACGACGTACGTCCTGAAAGCGGCTCTGGCGCAGGCGAAGACGTGGCTGGATGCCGGGCAACCGTTGATGGTGTCGGTCAACCTGTCGGCCCGCAACCTGCTCGACGAGGGTCTTCCGCACGAGGTCGCCGGTCTGCTCGCCAGCAGCGGCGTGCCCGCCGAGTTGCTTGAGCTCGAGGTCACCGAGAGCGCGATCATGACCGAGCCGGTCCGCGCGCAGCGGTTGCTCGAAGCCCTGGCGGCGCTCGGGGTGCGGTTGTCGATCGACGACTTCGGCGCCGGCTACACCAGTCTCGGTCAACTCAAGCACCTGCCGATCACCGAGCTCAAGATCG
>JAYUEA010000151.1:0-2141 GCA_043739465.1 Propionibacteriaceae bacterium | reverse complement strand
TGGTCGCGTCGACATCGACTCGGTTCCCGATCTCGGGAGCACCGTGAGCCTCGTCATCCCACTCCAGCCTGCGATGGAGCCTGCATGAACCAGATCTTGATCGTCGAAGACGAAGACCGGATCGCCTCGTTCCTGGCTAAAGGGCTCCGCGCTGCCGGCTTCCCCGCGACCACCGAGTCGTCGGGCGTCGCAGGTGCTCACAAGGCACTGTCGGGCGAGTACGACCTCCTCATCCTCGACGTCGGCCTGCCTGACGTGAACGGCTTCGAGGTGCTCCGGCGCATTCGCGCGCAGGGCAGCCGCATCCCCGTCATCATGCTCACCGCCCGGTCATCGGTGACCGACACGGTGAAGGGCCTGGAATACGGGGCCGACGACTACATCGCCAAGCCGTTCCGCTTCGAGGAGCTCGTCGCGCGTGTACGACGCCGGCTGGGGCGTGAGTCGCCGTCCGAGGCCTCGCTGGTGCTGCAGCACAACAAGTTCAAGCTTGACCTCCGTACGCACAAGGCGTCGGTCGCGGGACGTGAGGTCGACCTCACCGCGCGCGAGTTCACGCTCATCGAGACGTTCTTGCGGCACCCGGGGGAGATCCTGAGCCGCGAGGCTCTGCTGAGTGCGGTCTGGGGCCACGACTTCGATCCGACGTCTAACGTCGTCGACGTGTACGTGCAGTACCTGCGCAACAAGCTCGGCGCCGATGTCGTCGAGACCGTGCGCGGGGCCGGCTACCGCCTGACCTGATCGCAGGCACACCGCCCCTTTCTGTCACGACCGTGTCACACCGGACAGGCATCCAGATGCCTGTCCGGTCGCGTGTGCGAGGTATGACCGCGCGCCTGCCAGGGTTCGGGGCTCGGCCTGGGCACCATGGAGGCATGGCGGGAACCCTCGAGGTCGTGGTGCTTGCGGCCGACGACGCCCAGCACGCCGCCGAAGGTGGCGCCGACCGCGTCGAGCTCGTCGGGTCGATGAACGAGGGCGGCCTGTCGCCCGAACCGGCCCTGGTCTCCTCCGTACGTCACGCCACCTCTGTACAGCTCCGTGTCATGCTGCGGCTGCGCGGCGGGTTCGGCACCGACGGCGGCGAGGCGACGCGGCTCAAGGGGCTGGCATCGGCGTACATGGACGCGGGCGCCGACGGCATCGTGATGGGCTTCCTGAACGGGCACAGCGAGGTCGACCTCGAGGTCTGTACGGAGCTGGCGGCCGCCGGCGGCTGGCCCTGGACGTTCCACCGTGCGATCGACTCGGCGCTGGAGGGTCAGAAGGCGTGGCGGGATGTACGGACGCTGCCCGGTCTCGACCAGGTGCTGACCAGCGGGTCGGCGCGCGGGCTGAAGTTCGGACTCGACGACCTCGTGTCGCGTGCCCGTGCGGATCGTTTGGTCGCCGCCCTGATCATGGCGGGTGGGGGACTGCAGCCCGAGCACGTCCCGTGGCTCGCTCAGGCCGGGATCCGTGCGTTCCACATCGGTTCGCCGGCGCGGCCGCAGCGCAGCTACAAGGCGCACGTCGACCCGGCGCTCGTCCGTTCCTGGAGGCGCCTGGTCGACGCGGAGGTCCGGCACCCGCCGGGCACATGACAGACTGACGACGTGGCCTCCAACGACCTGTTCAATCCCTCGCGGCTCGCTGCGGCGTCCCTCGGTCTGGGCGTCGGCGGCCTCGTAGCCATCGTCGCGGCGCTGGTCACCGGCTCGGTCCTGGGTGCCGACGCGGCCCAGTCGTCGTGGGGTCTCGGCGGGGGCCTGGCGTTCTGGCTGGGTGCCCTCATGGGACCTGCCGCTCTGGTCACCGGCATCATCGCCAAGATCCGCGTCCTGCAGCCCGCCTGGTGGACGACCATCGGCATCCTCCTCGGCGCCATCACCCTCGTCATCGTTCTGGTCACCCTGGTCCTGATCTTCGCGATCACCCAGACGGTCCACCCCTGACCGAGGTCGTGGGGAGGTCCTGTACCCCTCGTGGGGAGGTCCTGTACCCGTCGCGAGGAGGTCCTGTACCCCTCGTGGGGAGGTCCTGTACCCCTCGTGGGGAGGTCCTGTACCCCTCGTGGGGAGGTCCTGTACTGCTCCCGGGGGGGTCCCGTACTGCTCGCGGGGAGATCTCGCGCTCGGTGGCCCATGATCGACCCCAAG
>JAYUEA010000150.1:0-6482 GCA_043739465.1 Propionibacteriaceae bacterium | reverse complement strand
CGTCGGCGAGCCAGGTGGCGGTCGTCGCGCCGTCCACCTCGGAGTGCGCGACGAGCTCGAGCCGGCCTCGTACATCCAGCCGCTGCCTGGCGGTGATCTCGGCGACCTGGAGTGCCGGGCCGTACGTGGTGCGGCCACGCATCAGGTCGGGCAGGACCTCGTCGGCCGCGAGCGCATCGATGAGGTCGGAGACGCGGTCGCGGCTGACGCGGCCGTAGGCCACCTGGCTCGGGAGCGCCAGGCAGGTCGGCGCGAACCGGTGGCCGCCGAGATGCGTCGTCTCCCAGATCCGCGAGGGGTCGGCGACCTCGGCGAGGTCCTCGACCAGCGGCTGGCCGAGACGGGCACAGCAGGCGTCCCGACGGACGTGCGTGCAGACGAGAAGCAGCCAGGCCGGCGCCGTCCAACCGTCAGGGACCTCGCCTCGGGCGAGGGTCGTCAGGACGTCACGGAGCTCCTCGATCGACGGCAAGCCGTCTGTACGGATCGCAGCGACCAGGCCGTTCGTGGCGACGATCACGTACGGACGTTCGGGCAGCCCTCTGCTGGCGTCGCGCTCCTCGGCGGGTCGACGGACCAGCCCCACCGCGGCATCGAGCGTGCGGAGGCCCGTCGCGTACGAGGGGTCCAGAGCCTCGAGAGGATCTGTCGGCCAGGGGCCGAAGTGCTCGAGGAAGACATGCGCCACCGCACCCTGAGCGCTTCCGGCGAGGGGTTCATCGGCGTTGAGCGCGGCACACGTCTGCGTGAGGTCGGCCATGCGCTGACTCCACCACATCGCGCGCTCATCCGTGGGCACTCGTGAAGGTCGTGAGACCGACGAGCGACGCTCCGACCTCAGTCCTGGGGGCCCGCGCTGTGGCACACCGCCTCGACGTTGTTCCCCTCGAGGTCACGGACGAACGCGCCGTAGTAGCCCGGGTGGTACTCCGGCCACATCCGCGGCGCGTGGAGACTCTCGGCGCCCACTCCGACAGCCGCCTCGTAGAACGCCCGCACGGCCGCAGCGTCGGCGGCCTGGAACGCGACGTGCACCTCGCGGTTCGGCCCGACGCCGGGGAAGGTGCTGACCCAGAACGCGGGGACGCCGTCGCGGCCGTAGCCGCACCCGTACTCCCCGACATCCATCACCCGCCCGTAGCCCAGCGGCTCGAGCACGATGTCGTAGAACGCCTTGGCGGCGTCCAGGTTCGAACAGTTGATGCCTACGTGATCCAGCATGTATCGGACGCTATCGCCGACCTCCGACAGTTCCGTCGGAACCGGCGACGCCAGGGTCAGTCCTCGGCGTGTGCGGTGGCACCCGTCCAGTACGGGGTCGCGCTCTTCTGGAAGACCGGCCAGCCATCCGACGCGGCCTCGTCGAGCTCAGGCTCGGGCCGTACCTCCGGGCTCGCCCGCCGTGGTGCCTCGGCCTCGTCCTCCGCCTCGGCGGATGCGGACTCGTCGGCGACGACTACGGACTCCTCAGCCTCAGCGGCAGGCTCCTGACCGGCGGACTCGTCAACGCCGGGGTCGTCAGCAGCGATCTCCTCAGCGGTGGGCGCGTCAGCGGTGGGCGCGTCAGCGAAGGACGCGTACACGATCGGCTCGTCCGAGAGGGACTCCTCGACCGTCGGTCCGTCGGCCGCCGGCTCCACGGCGACAGAGTCCTCAGCCACGTGCTCGTCAGCCACGTGCTCCACGGCTACGGGCTCCTGCGCTACCGGCTCTTCGAGGTGGTCTTCGGCGACCAGAGCGTCAACGTCACGCTCTGCGGCGCCCGGCTCCCCGGCGATCGGCTCTTCCACGACTCGCGCGGCCTCGCCAGGGGTGGGGTCCTCGAGTTCGACGGCTGAGCGGCGCGGGGCGGCCCGTACATCGTCCAGTCTCTCCTCGGCGTTGTTCTGCTCGGCGACCTCGGCGGCGCGACGTGGCACGTCGGGGTCGAAGACGCCGGAGTTCTCGGCGGGTACGGGCTGCGGCACGAGCGGGTCGACGTGGTCGACCTCCTCGGTGTCGATGATCGGCTCCTCGGCGCTGGTCTTCGGGTTCGAGGCGATCAATGCGTTGATCCAGCGGGCCTTGGGGTCGGCGTCGACGACCAGCGCCTTGACGAACAGGGTCGCCGGCAGCGCGAGCAGCGCGCCCAGCGGCCCGAGCACCACGGCCCACACGAGCAGGGACAAGAACGAGACCGTGCTCGTCACGCCGACCGCATCGCCGGTCACCTTCGGCTGGATGACGGACTGGATGACGAAGTTGAGGATCGAGTACAGCGCGATCACGTACAGCGCGCCGATCGGGCCCTTCGCCAGCAGGCCCATGACCGCGGCCGGTACGAGGCCGATGATGAAGCCGACGTTGGGGATGTAGTTGGTGACGAACGAGAGCACTGCCCAGACGACGGCCAGCGGGATGCCGTACGCGGCGAGTCCTCCCCAGGTCAGCAGCGACACCCCGAGGCCGAAGACGGTCGAGGTGACCCAGTACGACCGGACCCCCTGTGCGAACGACTGCAGCGCGAGCACCAGAACGGGGTTGTGCCTCTCGCCGAGCCGCTCGAGCCGCGTCTCGAAGTCGACCGAGTCGACGATCATGAACAGGAGAACGGAGATCACGACCACCAGCAGCGACACCACGGCGCCGACGTTGGAGATGAGCGCCCCGACCACGCTGACGACGCTGCTCGGGTTGATCGACTTGAGCTGGTCGATGATCTGGCTGCTCGTCACGCCGAACGACGAGAGCATGTTCAGCGCCTGGTCGTACATGGTCTGGAACTGGTCCTTGTAGAGCGGGATCTCCTGCACGAACAGCGACGCGGCCCAGCCGATGGCCCAGAAGAACAGCCCGAGGATGAGGATCGCCAACAGGCCGGACAGGATCGCGGCCACGACCCGCGGCACGCGGCGCGACAGGAACCGCTGCACCGGCCAGACGACGATCATGAGGTTGAGGGCCAGGAAGAACGGCCCGACGATGTCGGCGAACTGGGCGACCCCGAGCATGAGTCCCACGACCGCCGCAGAGCCGATGGCGAGCCGCAGTGCGCGGTGGGTTCCCTGGTCTCCAGGCGTGGCCGGGGTCTCGATCGACGTCATGTGAGCAATCGTGTCATGCGTCACACCCATGGGCACCCCGCACCCGTACTCCCCCGGTATCCCGCCCGGGAGCACCGTGGCGCGTGGGGACTGACAAGATGTCCACTAGGAACGTGAAGGAGTTGCGATGCCAGAATTCAGGTACACGGACATGCTGCCGATCGGCCATGACGAGACCCCGTACAGGTTGCTCACGACCGAGGGGGTACGCACTCATGCGGGGCCTGATGGCCGCACCTTCCTCGAGGTCGACGCTTCGGCGCTGGAGCTGCTGGCGGCGACGGCCTTCCACGACATCTCTCACTACCTGCGCCCCGCGCACCTCGCGCAGCTGCGCACGATCATGGACGACCCCGAGGCCAGCGACAACGACAAGTTCGTCGCGCTCGACCTGCTGAAGAACGCCAACATCTCCGCCGCCGGCATCCTGCCCATGTGCCAGGACACCGGCACCGCGATCATCATGGGCAAACGCGGCCAGCAGGTGCTGACGGCCGGCACCGACGAGAAGCCGCTGTCGATGGGCGTGTACGACGCCTACACGAAGCTCAACCTCCGCTACTCGCAGAACGCCCCGATCACGATGTGGGAGGAGAAGAACACCGGCTCCAACCTGCCTGCGCAGATCGAGCTGTACGCCGACACGGAGCCCGGCCACGAGAACACGTACAAGTTCCTCTTCATGGCCAAGGGCGGCGGCTCGGCGAACAAGTCGTACCTGTACCAAGAGACCAAGGCGATCCTGAACCCCGACTCGATGATGACGTTCCTCGACGCGAAGCTGAGGAGCCTCGGCACGGCCGCGTGCCCGCCGTACCACCTCGCGATCGTCGTCGGCGGCACCTCGGCGGAGTTCGCGATGAAGACCGCGAAGTACGCGTCAGCGCACTACCTCGACAACCTGCCGAAAACCGGCGACATCGGCGCCCACGGCTTCCGCGACATCGAGCTCGAGGCCCAGGTGCTCGAGCTGACCAGGCAGTTCGGCATCGGGGCGCAGTTCGGCGGCAAGTATTTCTGCCACGACGTGCGCGTCATCCGTCTCCCCCGCCACGGCGCCTCGCTGCCCGTCGCGATCGCGGTGTCCTGCTCGGCCGATCGTCAGGCGCTGGGCAAGATCACGCCAAAGGGGGTGTTCCTCGAGCAGCTCGAGTTCGAGCCCGGGCACTACATCCCGGAGACCACCGACGAGCACCTCGGCGGCGACGTCGTGACCATCGACCTCAACCGGCCGATGCCCGAGATCCTCGCGGAGCTCAGCAAGTACCCGGTGAAGACCCGGCTCTCGCTGCACGGCCCCGTCGTGGTCGGCCGCGACATCGCCCACGCGAAGATCAAGGAGCGTCTCGACGCCGGCGAACAGATGCCGCAGTACCTCAAAGACCACCCGGTCTACTACGCCGGTCCCGCGAAGACGCCGGCGGGAATGGCCTCCGGGTCGTTCGGTCCGACGACGGCCGGCCGTATGGACTCGTACGTCGACCAGTTCCAGGCCGCCGGCGGCTCGATGATCATGCTCGCCAAGGGCAACCGCTCTTCTCAGGTGACCGACGCGTGCAAGACGCACGGCGGGTTCTACCTGGGCTCGATCGGCGGCCCGGCCGCCCGTCTCGCCCAGGACTGCATCACGAGCGTCGAGACGCTGGAATACCCGGAGCTCGGCATGGAGGCGATCTGGAAGATCGAGGTCGTCGACTTCCCGGCGTTCATCATCGTCGACGACAAGGGCAACGACTTCTTCGCCGAGGTCAGCAAGCCGATCGCGTTCTCGATCGGGAAGCGCCCCGGGCTGTAAGACCGGCAGACCTCCCGTACCTCGACCGGACAAGCTCTTGCGGCGTCCGGCGGGCATCCGGACACCTGTCCCGTCGTCCTGGAGCCTGTCCGGTCGTCCTGGAGCCTGTCCGGTCGTCCTGGAGCCTGTCCGGTCGTCCTGGAGCCTGTCCGGTCGGGTGGGCGTTCCCCTGTACCGGGCATGCCCGACGTCATATCGTCAGGGGTGACAGGGATCGCGACGCCGGGGAGGCTTTCGATGAGCAATGACTGGATGGGCAAGCTCAGCAAGTTCGGCAATGAGCTCGCGAACGGGATTCAAGACACCGGCCGCCTGATGAAGAGCGACTACGAGAAAGCACGCGGCGAGGTCCAGCAGCAGGGCGAGCAGAACGATGCTGCCAGGCAGGCCGCGGAGCAGCATCGTTGGGAGCGGAAGGCGTCGCCGACGTGGTCCGCCCCGACCGAGGCCGCGGACACGACCGAGTGGGCCACGTACGAGCTCGTCGACCCGCGGTCGTCGCAGGTCGCCGTCACGTTCCGCCACCCTGCGGACTGGCAGGCCGGCGGACAGGTGATGTGGCCGGCGGGTCCGGGGCTTCCGGCGAGGTACGCGGTGGGTACGAGCCCGGCTGACCAGTTGAGCGTCGCCGAGCGCTTCCCGCGCATGGACCTGGTGAACGGCGGCGGGATCTTCGGTTCGGCTGAGGCCGGCCGGGAGAGCGTGCCCGAAGGCCCGATGCAGACGCTGATCGCCACGACGCTCGTGCCGAAGCTGCGGCCTGGCGCGTTCGTGATCACCGTCGACGCGGTCGACCCAGCGCTCTACCTGAGCCAGCCGATGGACCCCCGCCTGATGGGGCAGGCGTTCCTGGCATGGCTCGAGTACGACAAGCACGGGGTGCCGTGGGCCGACGAGCTCGTGGTGCTCCGCTATCAGCTGCCCGCCGGCACCGGCGTGATGGAGCCGGCGAGGTTCGGAACGGCCGTCTGGAGCCTCAACGCGAACCGCGAGACCTTCCCGTCTGTACGGAGCACGCTGCGCGGCATCGCCCTGAGTGCGTCGAGCAACCGTGACTGGGACGCCTACGCCGCCTCGCAGACGGGCTGGCCTGTACTGATCTGACTGGCCGCGCTCCTCGTACCAAAGCCACAGCGCCTGGCGAAGGGTCGGCCGCCAGGCGCTGCGATGAGAGGGTCGAGGAAGGTCAGCCGAAGATGCGGCTGAAGAGCCCGCCCTGGGACGGGGCCTTCTGCTCCGCGGTGCAGCTGCAGCGCTGAGTCCTCGGCACGCCAGCAAGCGCCTGCTCGATGTGGTTCCCACAGCCGGCCCAGCTCGGCTTGTTGCAGGTGCGACAGGTGGTCCGATGGCACATGGCCGTTACTCCTCAGTAGTCGATAACACGACCACTGTATACCCCCAGGGGTATACCTCAAAGCCAACTACCGGTGCCGGGCCACGGATTGAGCCGGCCGTCGAGGTGCAGATGGGACCTCAGCCGGCAGCGGCCGTCTTGACCGGGCAGGTACAACGCTCCGACGTCGGCACGCCGGCGAGGGCCTGCTCGATGTGCTGGCCGCAACCCACCCACGTCGGCTTGTTGCAGGTGGGACAGGTCACGCGCT
>JAYUEA010000149.1:0-2150 GCA_043739465.1 Propionibacteriaceae bacterium | reverse complement strand
GTGACTGCCATGCGGCGGTGGCCGGCGACCATCGGCTTGCCGAACAACCTGACCTGAGCCGTCGGTACGGAGAGGGCCGCGTCGACGCCGCCGAAGCGCGGCACCCCGTGGCCGTCGGCCAGGACCGCGCAAGAAGCCGCGGCCGGCTCCGTCGCGCCTCCGAGGCGCAGCACGTCGCCGATGGGCAGACCGAGAACCGCCCGCGCGTGCAGCGCGAACTCCGAGAGGTCCTGCGAGACGAGGGTGACCATGCCGGTGTCGTGCGGTCGTGGGCTGACTTCGGAGAACAGCACCGAGTCGCCGACGATGAACAGCTCGACGCCGAACAGGCCCCAGCCGCCGAGTGCGTCGGTGACCTTCTGGGCGACGTCCTGCGAGGCGGTCAGCGCGGCTGTGGACAGAGCGGCCGGCTGCCAGGACTCGCGGTAGTCGCCGTCCACCTGGATGTGCCCGACCGGGTCGAGGAACGTCGTGCCGCCCGCGTGCCGCAGGGTGAGCAGCGTGATCTCCGAGTCGAAGGTCACGAAGCCCTCGACGATGCAGCGGCCACCACCGGCGCGGCCACCCTCCTGGGCGTACCGCCACACGTCACAGACCTGCTCCGCGGACTTCAGCACCGACTGACCCTTGCCCGAAGACGACATCACCGGCTTCACGACGCACGGAAAGCCGAGATCCTCGGCGGCTGAGGCCAGCTCCGCTTCGGTCTCGACGAAGCGGTACGGCGACGTGGCCAGGCCCAGTTCCTCGGCGGCCAGCCGCCGGATCCCCTCGGGGTTCATGGTGAGTTTCGTGGCACGTGCCGTCGGCACTACTCGTTACACCCGTTGCCTCGACGTCCGCGAGCACAGCCGTGGCGATCGCCTCGACTTCGGGGACGACGATGTGAGGCTTCTCCAGGTCGATGACCGCGCGCAGGGCGACGGGGTCGAGCATGTCGACGACGTGCGACCGGTGGGCGACCTGCATCGCGGGAGCGTTCGCGTACCGGTCGACCGCCACCACCTCGACCCCAAGCCGCTGCAACTCGATCTCGACGCTCATGCACGCATCGTTTCGAGCCTCGTCGAATGGCGTCAAACTGACGGTTCGCTGGCCGGATTCCGTCACTTTGCCGCCACTCGCGCGGTATGGGGTCCCGTGGGCGGGGCTCAGTAGAGCTTGCGTACCGTCGCCTTCTCCTGGGCGAGCACGCCGAGCCGGGAGACCTCGAAGGTGTGCTCCTGCGGGATGGCCGTGTTCGTACGGTCCACGACATCGTTCACCACGTCAGCGAAGAACGTGAGCTTCACGTCGGAGCAGTCGATGTACTCGGTGCCGTTCTGGTCGGCCACGAAGAGGTGGTCGGTGCCGGGGCGGCCCTCGATGTCCACGTACTTGCGGAGCTCGATGTAGCCCTCGGTGCCCGTGATCACGAGGCGGCCGTCGCCCCAGGTGGGCAGGCCCTGCGGGGTGAACCAGTCCACTCGTACATATCCCTGTGCGGTGTCGGACGTCAGCATCATGTCGCCGAAGTCCTGGAAGTC
The DNA here is from genome assembly GCA_043739465.1 of Propionibacteriaceae bacterium. Taxonomy (GTDB): domain Bacteria; phylum Actinomycetota; class Actinomycetes; order Propionibacteriales; family Propionibacteriaceae; genus Fen-668. The sequence goes on along the minus strand of JAYUEA010000149.1, from coordinate 624 downwards.
GGGGTGATCGGGATGGTTGAAGTTGGCGACCGTCGCGGCCACCACATCACCCGAGGTCGACCCCGTCAGCCACAAGAACTGGTCGATCTGGTGGCTGGCGATGTCGTTGAGGATGCCGCCGAAGGTCGAGATGTCGTAGAACCAGTCGGGACGACCCGAGCCGCCGGACAGGTGCGCGGCGTCGCGCTCGCGGTGGGGGCCGAGGCCCAGCGTCTGCACGACTCGCCCGATGCGGCCCGAATGCACCAGCTCGCCCGCCTTGATGGCCGACCGCACGCCGAACCGCTCCGAGAACACGACGTCCCAGAACCGGCCCTTCTCCGCGACGAGCTTCTTGATGGTCTCGAGCTGCTCGTACGTGACCACGCCCGGCTTGTCGGTGACGACGTCCTTGCCCGCCTCGAGGGCGGCGATGGCGATCTCACCGCGGCGGATCGGCACGGCTGCGGTGGCGATCAGCTGGATCGTCGGGTCCGCGTACAGGTCGGCGGCATCGTCGAACCACGGCACGTCCGGCTGCATCAGGCGCACCTGCATGCAGACCGCCGCCTCAGGGTCGTCCGAGGACAGGCCGACGAGCTCCGCACCTGCGTCCAGAAGTCCGGCGATCATCCCGAAGATGTG
>JAYUEA010000148.1:0-6525 GCA_043739465.1 Propionibacteriaceae bacterium | reverse complement strand
ACTCCCAGATCAACTCGACGCTCACCGAGACCGTTGAGGGCGCCCGCACGGTCGAGGCGCTCGGCCTGGCCGATCTGCGGCTTCGTTCCGGCCACGACGACATCGCGGTCTCGGCGCAGGCCGAGCGCTACGGCGTGACGCTGCGCAACCTGCTGTTCGCGGTGATCGACATCTCGTTCAACGCCCCTCGGGTGATCATCGTTCTGGTGGGCGCCTTCGGGTACACGCGCGGCTGGGTAACGCTCGGGCAGATCACCGCGGGGGTGCTGTATGCCGAGGCGCTCACCGGCCCGCTGGACCGGTTGGTCGGCGAGATCGACCGACTGCAGGTCGGCGTCGCCTCGACCAGCCGGCTGTTGGGCATCGCCCAGGTACCGCCTGACCGCGACCCCGGCGACCGGCGCCCGGACGGTCCCGATCTCGTCGGGGTTGACCTGCGATTCGCCTATCGCGAAGGCCACGACGTCCTGCACGGCATCGACCTGGAGCTGCGTACCGGCGAGCGGCTGGCCGTTGTGGGTCCGAGCGGCTCGGGCAAGTCGACCCTCGGCCGGTTGTTGGCGGGCATCAACCGACCCCGGACCGGGTCCGTCCGCATCGGCGGGGCCGAGCTGACAGAACTGCCCCTGGAGCTGCTGCGCACCGAGGTCGCGCTGGTCACCCAGGAGCATCACGTCTTCGTGGGCGCGGTGCGGGACAACATCCTGCTCGCGCGAGAGGAGTCGGACGACGACACAGTGTGGGCGGCACTCGCCGCAGTGGGCTCCGCGGACTGGGTGCGCCGCCTGCCTGCTGGCCTGGACACGATGGTCGGCTCGGGCAACCAGTCACTGACACCGGCCCAGGCCCAGCAAGTGGCGCTGGCGCGGCTGATCATCGCAAACCCCCACACCTTGGTCCTGGACGAGGCGACCTCGCTGATCGACCCGCGGACCGCCCGAACCCTTGAGGGTTCCGTCAACGCCCTGATGCTCGGACGGACCGTGGTCGCGATCGCGCACCGCCTGCACACCGCCCACGACGCCGACCGCATCGCCGTGGTCATCGATGGGCGCATCACCGAACTCGGAAGTCACCAGGAGCTGGTCGAGCTCGACGGCGAGTACGCCGCGCTGTGGCACGCCTGGACGAGTTGAGGAGCCCGCGCGGCCCGAAAATCTTCATGCGGCTCGAATGATTGGCAAGCGGGAGCACTCGCCGCGCAGCCCAGCTCTTCGTGCGCGGGAAACGACAACCGGTGATCGGGACTGCCCTTGGGCTGCCGGAGTTATGGTCACCGAAAGCCGATCCGCTTCCGGTGACGACCTCGGTTGCCGAGGAGGCGACCATCTGACGGTGGAGTTCACCGCAAGTCGTTCGGCCTACGGTCTGGCTTGGTGCCTCATTCCTGATCGTTGGCCTGGTCCTGGGCGGTGGGCCCGCTCCAGGTTAGCCAGAGGGCTGCGTAGGAGGTGTCGTTGGCGATGAGCTCGTGATGAGAGCCGAGTTCAGTGATGCGACCGTCTTCCATGACGGCGATGCGGTCGGCGTCTCGGGCTGTTTGGAGTCGGTGGGCGACGGCGATGATGGTGCGGCCGCGGATGGTGGCGGCGAGTGCTTGTTCGGTGCGGCGAGCGGCGGTCGGGTCGAGTAGGGCGGTGGCCTCGTCGAGGACGAGCGTGTGAGGATCGGCGAGCAGGACGCGGGCCAGGGCGACGTGCTGGGCCTGCGCGCCCCCGAGCTGGTGGGTGCCGAGGTTGGTGTCGAGTCCCTCAGGCAGCTCGTCGACCCAGTCGGCCCCGAGGGAACGCAGGGCGGCACGAAGCTCGTCTTCGGTGGCGTGCGGCGCCGCGACTGTGAGGTTGTCACGCAGCGAGTCGGCGAACACGTGGTGCTCCTGCGTCACCAGGACGACGTGCCGGCGGAGCTGCTCGGATGCGAGGTCGGCGACTTCGATACCGCCCACGGTCACGGTGCCCGCGCGGGGACGGTCGACGCCGGCCAGGAGGCGTCCGAGAGTGGTCTTGCCCGCTCCGGAGGGCCCGACGACGGCGAGGTGCTCGCCCGGCTGCACAACGAGGTCGACGCCGTGGAGGACGTCGCTGTCGTCGTAGGCGTAGTGGACGCTGCTGACGACCACGCGCTGATCGACCGGGTCGGCGGTGGGATCCCTCGGCGAGGAGCGTGGCGGTTCGGCCGCTCCGGCGAGGCCCTCGAGCCGGGCGAACGACGCGGCGCTGCTCTGCAGCGTCTCGACCCACACCAGGATGGTGTCGATCGGGACGCTGAGCTGACGCAGGTAGAGCGTGGCGGCAACGACGGTGCCGAGGCTGACCTGCTGGTCGAGGTAAAGCAGCCCGCCGACCCCGAACACGACGCCCACGGCGAGCGCGGTGGAGACGTCGATGGTCGGGAAGAACACGCTACGCAGCCGCAGGGTGCGCAGCTGGGCGCGCGTCGCGGCCTCGATCGCCGTCGTGCAGGCGGCCGTCCGCTGCTCCTGCAGCCCCAGCAACTCCACGGTCCGGGCGCCGGCGGCGGTACCGGCCAGGACGTCGGCGACCTCGGCGCCAGCGGCCGCCTGGTTTAGGTACGCCGACCGGGCGCGGCGCAGGTACCAGCGCAGGACGACAGGGACGGCCGCCAGTGCGACCAGACCGACCACCCCGAGCAGGGGGGAGAGCAGGACGACGGCGACGAGGATGATCAGCGCCTGGACGAGGGCGAACACCATCTCCGGGGCGGCGTCGCGGAGCGCAAACGAGACCAGGCCGACGTCGGTGATGGCACGCGAGGTGAGGTCCCCGGTCCCGGCTCGTTCAACCGTCCGCGCGGGGAGCTGCATCAGCCGGTCGACGAGGTCCTCGCGGAGGCGGGCCGCAGCACGTTCGCCGAACCGGTACCCCAGGTAGCGGGCCTGGCGTCCGATGATGAGCTGCGCGATCGCGGCTAGCAGCACAAGCAGGCCCAGCCGGTCGATCGCCGCGACGCCGGCGCCGGCCCGCACCTCGTCCACGATCCGGCCGATCAGCCACGGCCCGAGCAGTCCCGCGCCCGCGGCCGCGCAGTTGGTCAGCAGCACCAGGACGAACGCGGCGCGATCGGAGCCGATATGGCGCCACGCTGCGCGGCGCACCTCGGCAGGCTCCGCGACCGGGAGCCGCTGCGCGCTCACGTCGCCACCTCGTCGTCAACGGTCAGCGGACCCGGCGTCTCCCCGCGGTAGACCAGGGCGGCGTACGCCGGGTGGTCGACCATCAGCGTCGCGTGGGTGCCCGTGGCGACCACGCGACCCTCGGAGAGCATGTGGACCTCGTCGGCTCCCTGCAGGACGATCGCCGAGGTCGAGGTGACCAGGGTGGTCCTGCCCCGACGGTGCTGCACGATCCGGTCAAGGATGGCAGCCTCGGTGGCCGCGTCGACCGCCGAGGTGGGTTCGACAGCGAGCAAGACCGGCGGGTCGGCGACCACCGCCCGGGCGAGCCGGACACGCTGGCGCTGGCCGCCGGAGAGGTTTCGCCCGCCGGGGTCGATCCTCGACTCCAGGCCGTCGGGCAGGCCGCGGACGACGTCGTCGGCCGCCGCGGTGCGCAGAGCGTCGAGCAGCGTGCTTGCACCGAGGTCGTCGACCCGGCGCCGACCGGCGACCACCTCCGCAAGCGAGCCGGCGAACAGCTCGGCGTCGTTGTCGGCCACCAGCACCTGCTCGCGCAGCGTCGCGGGGTCGAGGCTGTCGACCGGCCGCCCGGCCCAGGTCGCCCCCGACTGGAGGCCGCCGAGGCGGTCGACCAGGGCGACGGCGTCAGCGTGCCGCGCGGTCGCGACCACGACGAACGTCCCGGGCCTCACGCGTAACCCCGAAACGTCATCGACCAGGTCGCCCTCGCCGGGCGGCGGCACCGTCCCGGCGCCGTCGGGAGGGACGCCCAGGAAGTCGGTCACCCGGCGGGCGGCCACCAGCGCTTGGCTGAGGTCGACCGCGTTTTCGATGAACGAGGCCACCGGCACGGCCAGCACCGCGGCGTACCCGTAGACCGCGACGAGCTCGCCTAAGGTGAGGCTGCCCTCAGCCGCGAGCCGCGCCGCCAGCCACACCACGACCGCGGAGAACAGGGTCGGCAGCCCGAGACCGACCGCCTGGACCACGCTCGTGACCCGGCCGACCCGGTAGCCCTGCTTCAGCAGCCGTTACGACTCGGCTCGGATGCGTTCGGCGTAGATCCCCTTGCCGCCCAGCCCGTTCAGCACGCCCAGCCCCGCGATGACGTCCATGACCCGGCCCGTCACCCGGCCCTGCTGCTCGCGGTAGGGCGTCCCGACCGCCTGCAGACGCCCCAGGGCCGGGCCTAGGATCAGCGCCAGGACGGGCACCCCGGCCAGCACCACGACCGCCAGCAGCACCGAGATCCGCAGCAGCAGCACCGCGATCACGACGTACGCCAGCACCGCGCCCACCCCCGGCCCGGTCGCGGTGAGGCTCCGACCGATCATCCACGCGTCCCCGCTGCCGATCGCCACGACCTCGCCAGTGCGCACACGGCGCGTCAGCGTGGCGCCGAGGTGCACCGTGTGCGCGCTCACCAGCGACATCGTGCGGAAGGCCGCGTCCATGCGTACACGGGTCATCGTGCGGTGCCGCCAGATGCTCAGGCCCGCGAGGACACCCCCCGCGACGACCAGGAGCGCCGCCCATACCAGCACTGTGCCGCGCCGACCGACGGCCAGACCGTCAATGGCGCGGGAGAGCAGGTACGGCGGCACCGCGAGGCCTGCCATCCAGGCGCTGCCCAGCGCGGCACCGAGCGCCACCCGGCCGCGCTGCCGGGCCACCAGCCACCCGAGGTAGGACCACGGGCCGGGCGAAACCGGGCGGGACGGCGAGGCCGAGCGATCACCCATGCCTCACCCAATCACAGTTCGAGCAGCCGACATTCTCCAGTCCTTCATCTTTGACCGGCTCTCGGCGCAGGCAGCCAAGTATCCCCGGGTCACGCTCATGCTCGTAACGCGGGCAGGCCTCGAGAGCAGGGGCTTGTACCGGGGCACGGTCAAACGATTCGACGAGAACCGCGCGACAGCCGAGCCATCTTGGCTCGAACAATTTGGCCCCTGGCACCAGCGGTTGATCAAGACCGCAAACGACTGACCCGCTGGCGACTCCGTCGAACTCAGCGTGGGGAACAGCCGAAGGGCAATTTGTGGTCGTGGGTGGGCCACCGCAAGCCGATCCTTGGACGGCACTGGGCTGAGGTGTTGCTCGGCACGCTCTTGAGGCGGCAACTTGACCCGCCCGGACGGCACAAGGGCGCCAGCATAGGTCGTGCTGCCCTGACCTCGGTGCGCGGAGGCATGAGCCAGCGCTCAACGGCCGCTCGGGCGCTAGGTGGATGACCGCATTGACCGCCGGTAGCCTTGACGCACGTAACCGAGGGGCCTCGCATGCATGACGGACCAGATACCGGCTTCCACTCACTCCGCACGGACCGGCTGATCCTGCGCCGGTTCTCGACTGACGATATCGAGTCGTTAGCGACCTATCGGTCCGATCCAGATGTCGCCCGGTATCAGAGCTGGGACCCACCCTTCACGCGGGCCCAGGCGCGGGATTTCATCGAAGCCCTTGCCGACACCGATCCAGACACCCCCGGCAAGTGGTTCCAGCTCGCTGTCGTCGAGGCTTCGTCAGGGGTTCATATCGGTGACCTCGCCGCTTTTGTGGATCGAGCGGACCCTCGCCTGGCGAAGATCGGCTTCACCCTCGCCAGGGCGGCCCACGGGAATGGCTACGCCACAGAGGCTGCGACCCGACTCCTGGACTACCTCTTCGTCGCGCGCCATAAGCACAGGGTGGCCGCAGACTGCGACATCCGGAACGCGCCGTCGATCTCAGTCCTGGAGCGACTCGGAATGAGGCGCGAGGCGCACCATCGGGAGAGCTCGTGGTGGAAGGGCGAGTGGACCGACGAACTGGTCTACGCGACACTCGCCGAGGAATGGACCATCCGGAGCCGAACCGTGAGGAGGCGCGAGGCGGCTCATTGACGCACGTGCTGCAACTTGAGTGCCGTGACCGAAACCACGACCCATCCATCGGCGAGGGGCACGGTATTCCCGCAGGCGGATCCTGCTGCGGGGAAATCGGGCTACCCATCGGAATCGGTCTCGTGGTTGGCGGTCTCCTCGATCCAGTCGACCGCCGCATCGGAGAGCAAGAAGCCGCCAGGGCCGTTGTCACCGATCGAGGAGGCATCGGACGTTACGTCGCCGCCCCCCTCTGCGATCTGCCCCAATACGGTGGTCGGCACAACGTCTCCGTTGTTTGCAATCAACCACTCCTGGGTCGCGGGATCCAACTTCGGCCACCACTCTTCGATCCTCATGCGCTGAGCCTGCCACTCCTTGCGAAGATCGCCACAGGATCGGCTACTGTCGCCGTCCGGATATGGATCCTTGGGTTCTTTCGGTGATCGCAACACCTGACTGATTGAAGGTGTTGTGCGTGAGGTTCTCTGAGTACATGGTTGCTGAGGTGTTTCAGACGTTCTG
>JAYUEA010000147.1:0-2161 GCA_043739465.1 Propionibacteriaceae bacterium | reverse complement strand
ACCAGATCCTCGCGATCCTCGCCGTCGCCATGAGGGAGCACCACGAGCTGCAGTCCGACACCGTCGTGGCCACCGTCATGAGCAACCTCGGCTTCCTGCAGGCGATGCGGGCCCAAGGCATCCGGGTCGACCAGACGAAGGTCGGCGACAGGTACGTGCTCGAGTCGATGAACGCCAACGGTTTCACCCTCGGCGGCGAACAGTCCGGCCACGTGATCATGAGCGAGTTCGCGACGACCGGCGACGGCGTACTGACGGGATTGCACCTCACGGCGCGCCTGGCACGTACGGGCAAGACGCTCGCGCAGCTCGCCGGCGTCATGACGCGCCTGCCTCAGGTGATGGTCAACGTGCGCGGCGTCGACAAGCTGCGCGCCGGATCCGACCTCGCGATCAAGGCCGCGATCAGCGCCGCCACCAAGCAGCTCGGCGACCGGGGACGGGTGCTGCTGCGGCCGTCCGGCACCGAGCCGGTGGTACGGGTCATGGTCGAGGCACCGACGTTCGACGAGGCGCAGGAGGTCTGCGAGACGCTGGCCGACATCGTGAAGGCCCGGGTCAGCCTGTCGTGACCAGGCAGCGGCTGGCCGGCACCATCGTCGGCACGCTGGTCTCGGTGGCCGGGCTCGTGTTCGCCGTGCTGGGCGGGTTCTTCGCCTACGCCGGCCTCGACCAGCCCGACGTCGGCAGCATGCTGATCGTCGTCGGCGGGTTCACCGTGGTCATCGGCATCGGCCTGATCGGCGGCGGCATCGCCGTCATCGCCTGGGCGCGCCGCACCCGCGCGTGAAGCTCCCGTACGCGATCCCCGCAAGGCTTCTCGCCCAGGCAGCGCTCGGTCCCGACTGGGCCGACTTCGTCCGTCGACTGCCACGAGTGGTGGACGAGATGACCGACGAGTGGCGGCTCACATACGACGGTGCGCCGAGCTACGGCTACACCGGGCTCGTACTCCCGGTGATCACCGACGACGGTCGGCGCGGGGCGCTCAAGATCGGCTACCTCGACGAGGAGTCGGCCGGTGAGCCCGTCGCCCTCCAGCTGTGGGGCGGTCACGGTGCCGTCGAGCTCTGGTCGGCGGATCCTCGACGCGGCGCCATGCTCCTGGAGCGCTTGGGGCCGGACGACCTGAACGTCGTCGAGGACCTGGAGTCGTGCCGGGTCGTGGGGGAGCTGTACGGGCTCCTCCATCGGCCACCGACCCCGCGCCTGACGGACGTCCGGCTGCTGGCGAAGCGCTGGCTGGATCGCGTGTCAGCGCTGCCTCGCGGCGCCATCTCCCCACGCTTCGTCGAGCAGGCGCTGACGGCAGCGCCACGGCTGCTGGCCCACGACTCGACCGCCGTCATCCATGGCGACCTGCACTGCGGCAACGTGCTCGCCGGTCAGCGCCGCGACTGGCTCGTCATCGACCCCAAGGGCTTCGCGGGGGATCCGGCCTACGAGCTCACCCCGATGCTCCTGAACCGCTGGTCGGTGGTGGGCGACGATCCCGGCACGCTGGTGCGCGACCGCTTCTACACCCTGGTCGACACCGCGGGCCTCGACGAGCGTCGGTGCCGGGACTGGGTCGTGCTGAGGTGCGTGTTCGCGGTCTCCTGGGAGTTCGTGGCCGCTGCCGGCCGCGACCTCACGGAGACCCAGCGCGAGTGGGTCACCCGCTGCATCACGGTGGCCAAGGCGATGCAGGCGATCTGAGGCGATCTACTAGCCTTGCTCCCATGAGCATGGAGCCCATGGACGTCGGGCCGAAGTACGGGGGCCATCTCCAGATCACGGAGGTCGACCGCCAGCAGGCGCTGTCCCTCGTCGAGGCGGCACAGGCGCAGGGCTACCTGACCACCGACGAGTACGAGCACCGCGCGCTCGCCATCCGGTCCGCGAGCCTCTACGACGACCTGCGGCCCGTGACGCGGGACCTCAGCAACGTCACGTACACGCCCGTGGTCGTACCGTCGCCGGCGGCCGGCCAGGCGACCGTCGCTAGTACTCCCTCGACCGAGCTGCGAGTCGGGTTCTTCAGCGGGTCGACCCTCGCCGGACGCTGGACAGCGCCGTCGCAGCTGCACCTGATCGCGGTCTTCGGTGGGGTCGAGATCGACCTCGTCGACGCGATCTGGACGTCGAACGAGATCGTCATCGACGCGTACGCGGTGTTCGG
>JAYUEA010000146.1:0-2161 GCA_043739465.1 Propionibacteriaceae bacterium | reverse complement strand
CGTGCGTGCTGGTCAGGCCGCAGACCCGCCATGCCGTACAGGTCACGCTGGCCGCGGCGGTGCTGATCTGGCTCGGCGCCGTCGTGGGGCTGGTGTTCCTCGGGATCTCCCTGTTTGGGGGCGGCGAGGGGTCTGTCGCGAGGGTGCTCGAGTCCATCGGCGGGCTCACCGACATCGCCCTGCGCGTGATGATGGGGTACGCCCTGGTGCTGGCGCGACGTGTCGGACTGGAGTCGGCCGACCAGCCGGCTGCGGCGTCCGTACCCGTGCAGCTCGAACCAGCGGCCCCGGAGGATCCCGCGCGACGGCCGACCTGGCAGTCCGACGAGGCGACGGGCGTCGTGTGGCGCAGCGCGGCCGATGCGGCGAGCGGGGCAGCGGCCAGCACGTACGGCACCGCCGGCCGCGGCTGGGACATCGGACCGCAGGCCCCCGAAGCGTCGCAGCTGCGGGAGATGCCCGACCCCGCCACGCCCGAGGGGCCACGCATCGTCTTACCTGTCGAGACGACGCCCGAGCCTCGGTCTGGACCGCCGAGATGGGATCCGGCGGCCGATGTGACCCGTCAGGATAGTCAGTCCCCGCTGGGATAACGGCCCCCGAGAGCCCTTCTCGAGGTGGTACCCGTACCACGGGAAAATGTGGATCTTTGTCGATTCGTCCATTCAGGTTGACTAATGCGAGTCACACGCGTGTAATTCTCTCAGGAGTGGGTCGAGTCCGGGGCGGGGAGGCATCATGCAGCAGGTGTGGGAGGTCGGTGAGGGCGCCGACGGCGGCACCATCGGCTGGCAGGAGCGGGCTCTGTGCGCACAGACGGACCCCGAGGCCTTCTTCCCCGAGAAGGGTGGCTCCACGCGCGAGGCCAAGAAGGTCTGCAAGTCGTGCGACGTGCGGTCCGAGTGCCTCGAGTACGCCCTCGGCCACGACGAGCGGTTCGGCATCTGGGGCGGCCTCAGCGAGCGAGAGCGACGACGTCTGAAGAAGCGAGCGGTCTAGCCTGGTCTGGCTAGGTCTAGCTAGCGCCACTGGCTCAGCACTGTTACGGCACCCGCGGAGATCGCGGGTGCCGCTGTGCGTCATCGACTCCCTGCCCTGACGGGGGGTTGTGTAGGCTGACCGGTCGCGGGCGGGGACCCGTTTTTGATCGAGGGGACGTATGGCCGACAACACTGCGGAGCTCTGGAGCTGGGTCGACTCCCAGCCGGAGTACGCCGCTGAGGTGCCCGAAGGGGCGCTCGTCACGGCCGTCCTCGTGACGCGCAACGGCGAGTCCTGGCTGCCCGACGCTCTGGACTCGCTCGCCGCCCTCACCACCCGCCCTGGCCGCCTCATCGCCGTGGACAACGGCTCCGAGGACAGTACGGCCGAGATCCTCGCCGGCGCCCTCGCTGCAGGGACCGTGACGGCGGTCGTCCCAGGCGAAGCCGGCTGGGGCTTCGGCGACGCCGTCGCGAAGGCCCTGGACGGCATCGATCCCACCACCTGGCTGTGGTTCCTCCACGACGACATCGCCGTGATGCCGGACACCCTTCAGCGACTCCTCGTACAGACCGCCAAGACACCCGACGCCGACATCGTGGTGCCCATGCTGCTGCGTCCGGGTCGTCGTCACCATGCGGCGCGGATCTCCGAGCTCGGCGCGTCGATCTCCCACGCGGGGCGGCGCGAGCTCGGCCTGGAGCCGGGCGAGATCGGCCAGGGCCAGCACGACCCGGCTCCGGTGCTCGGCGGGTCCACCTGCGGGATGCTCATCGGTTGGTCGCAGTTCGAGGCTCTGGGCGGGTTCGACCCGGCGCTTCCCATGCACCGCGACGGCGTCGAGCTCGGGTGGCGCGCCACCCTTGCCGGCGGCATCGCGGTCACGTGCCCGGACGCCCGGATCATCCACCGCCAGGTGTCGCTGCGCGGCTTGCGTGACGGCACGCTGGCCGAGCAGCGCCACCGTAGCGAGACGGGCTTCGACCAGTTCCTCGGCATGCGCGCCGTGCTCGCGCACGAGCGGGGGCTGGCAGCGCTCGGAACCGCCATCCGGCTCACCATCGGCACTCTCATCCGGGCGTTCGGCCTGCTTCTAGGTAAGCGGCCCGAGGCCACTGTCGAGGACTTTCGCGCGCTCGGCGACCTCATCGTCGCCGGCAGTGGCACCCGGTCCCTGCGC
>JAYUEA010000145.1:0-2170 GCA_043739465.1 Propionibacteriaceae bacterium | reverse complement strand
GGTTCACCAACACCGATCCGAGCCCTATCGCGGACATGACGCTGCGGGAAGGCCTCGCGGCGACCTGGCGGATCCTGTTCCACGCGGGGCGACGCAAGCCGTACGAGCCGCTGCCCCAGGTGCGACCCGACTGGGACGCGCTGAAGGCCGGCGGCTTCCGGTTCATGTGGTTCGGGCACTCGACCCTGGTCCTCCGCGTCGACGACCTGACGATCCTCGTCGACCCGGTCCTGTCGACGGCCGCCTCTCCCCTGCCCTGGTTCGTACGACGCTTCCAGCCGGCTGCCGCGACCTTCGACGACCTTCCGGACATCGACGTCGTCGTCATCTCCCACGACCACTACGACCACCTGGACCGCGCCCTGGTACGTCACCTGGCCACCAGCAGCACGGCGCGATTCGTCGTGCCACAAGACATCGGGAAGCTGATACGCCGCTGGGGTGTCCCCGCCGATCGGGTCACGGAGCTCGCCTGGGACGAATTCGTACAGGTGTCCACAGTCACCTTCACCGCGACCGAGGCCCACCACTCGTCGGGCCGCTGGCTCCACGACCAGTACGCGACGCTCTGGGCCTCCTGGTGCATCCGCGGGCAGGACGTCTCGGTGTTCTACACCGGCGACTCCGGCTACGGCGACCACTGGCGGCAGATCGGCGGCAAGCACGGTCCGTTCGACGTCGTGTTCGCCGAGAACGGCCAGTACGCCGAGGGCTGGCCCGGTGCGCACATGTTCCCGCCGCAGACGGTCGCGGCTGTACGAGACGTGCGCGGCGCCCTGTTCGTACCCGTCCACTGGGGCATGTTCGACCTCTCGCTACACCACTGGTCCGAGCCTGTGAGGCTGAGCTCCGCAGAGGCCGACAAGGTGGGCCTCCCGATGCTGACGCCCCTCATCGGGCAGGTTGCGGGAATCGACACACCCACGACCCGCTGGTGGCAGGACCTCGACGAGCGCGACCCCCGCCTCGCCTGAGCTCGACGGACGGGTTCATCGCTCGAGCCGCGACGACCAACCGCCTCCGCCTCCGCGGCCCACGCCGCCGACGGCGGAGCCCCTACCGCAGGACCCGTACCGCGTCGCCGCGCCGCGTCCACGGCGTGATCGCTTCAGGTGCGAAGGGCTCCGGCCAACGCGTCGACGACCTGATGGAGCTCGGACTCGGAGACCACGAGAGGCGGTGCGAGGCGCAGGGTCTGACCGTGGGTGTCCTTGGCCAGCACTCCCCTGCTCACCAGCCGCTCGCAGATCTGGCGACCCGTGCCGCGCTCCGGAGAGATGTCGATGCCTGCCCACAGGCCTGCGCCGCGGACAGCCGTGACCCCGTGCCCGACCAGTTCTTCGAGGCGCCCGTGCAGCACGCCGCCGAGGCGGCGCGCCCTGGCCTGGTACTCCCCCGTCTCCAGCAGCCCGACGACCGCGTGTCCGACGGCCGCAGCCAGGGGGTTGCCGCCGAACGTCGAGCCGTGCTCGCCCGGACGGATCACGCCGATCACGTCACCGCGGCCGACCACGGCCGACACCGGGAGGATGCCGCCGCCGAGTGCCTTGCCGAGGGTGATCAGGTCCGGCTGCACACCCACCCGCTCGGTCTCGAGGGTCGCACCTGTACGTCCCAGGCCTGACTGGATCTCGTCCGCCACGAACAGCACGTTCTGCTCGGACGTCAGGCGGCGCACCTCCGCGAGGTAGCCCGCCGGCGGCACGATGATGCCCGCCTCGCCCTGGATCGGCTCGAGCAGCACGGCGACCGTGTCGTCGTCGAGCTCGGCGGCCAGCGCTGCCGCGTCCCCGTACGGCACGATGACGAACCCCGGCCCGTACGGCCCGAAGTCGTTGCGCGCGCTGGGGTCGTCGCTGAACGACACGATCGTGGTCGTGCGACCGTGGAAGCTGCTCGACGCGACGATGATCTTCGCGTGCCCGGCCCGTACACCCTTGACCCGGTAGCCCCAGGCCCGGGAGATCTTGATCGCCGTCTCCACGGCCTCGGCTCCGGTGTTCATCGGGAGCACACGCTCGGTGCCCGTGAGTGCCGCGAGGTCCTCCATGAACGGCCCGAGCCGGTCGTTGTGGAACGCGCGACTGGTCAGGGTCAGGCGGTCGAGCTGTGCGTGCGCGGCGGCGACCAGCAGCGGGTGCCGGTGGCCGAAGTTGAGCGCCGAGTAGCC
>JAYUEA010000144.1:0-6570 GCA_043739465.1 Propionibacteriaceae bacterium | reverse complement strand
CTCGACGGGTCGTCACGTCGAGCTTGGTGAAGATGTGCTTGGTGTGGGTACGCAGGGTGTTGTGCGACACGAAGAGCTGCTTGGCGATCTGTGGTGCGGTCAGCTCGCTGTCGAGCAGCCTGAGCACCTCGAGCTCCCTGCTGGTCAGTCCGCCGGCTGACAGGGGCGGCTGCGTCTGGCCCTCTGCGCTGACAGCTGCAGCGCGTCCGAGGAGCATCCGGATCTCCGCGAGGCTCCCCTTCCGCCCCGAGCTTTCCGCTGCCTCCTCCAGCCGGGTCAGCAGCTGAGCGGCCTGGTCGTACGCGTCCGACCCGGGAGGGTGCTCGAGGAGGAGACGGACCATCGTGAGGTGCTCGTACTCCGCGAGGTAGCGGGGCTGATCTGCCGTTGTCAGCCCACGATCGGCCACCCAGTCGGCGGCCTTGTCCAGGTCACCGGTCGCGATCCACACGCGTGCCCTCATCGCCGCGATCGGTCGTACGTTCGGGTAGAACCCGGGGCGGTAGTGATCGTCCGCCTCGTCCAGGAGCGCGACGGCATGCCTGTGGTCGCCCCGCGACGCAGCGAGACGTGCGGCAGCCACGAACCAGCGATACCGGCTCTCGCTGGCGGGTTCGTAGGCGGCGAGCGGTGTGGCTGCTCTCAGGTGACCGTCGGCCGGCGCCTGGTCATCGGCGTCGAGGTCCAGCTCGGCCAGCTGGACATGCAGGTCCGCGCTGGCCCGTGCGGCCGAGATCCCCAACGCCTCGGACGCGATCAGTGCCCGCCGGCAGAGCTCCCGCGCCTTGCTCGGTCGTCCCGCTACGACCCACATCTCGGCAAGGAGAGCTGTGCTGCTGAGCTCGTCGACGAGGTTCCCCGCCGAGTGCAGACTGGCCACAGCCCGGGTGAAGGTCTCGATCGCGACCATGATGTCGCCCTCCGACCATGCGGCGAGGGCGAGGAATCCGGCGGCGGCTCCCCGCGTGAAGTGATCGCGTGGTGTGGCCAGCTCCAGGGCGACGCGAGCATGGTCCGCGACACCGGAGAAGTCGCCACGGGCCTGGGCCAGCGACGCTCGGTAGATGGCGATCGTCGCAGGCAGCGTGCGCAACGCGTCGGTGTCCACCCACGGTGATGACGTACCGGGCGGAACAGCGGCCAGGAGGCCGGCGGCGTGGTCGAGATGGGACTCGACCAGGTCCAGGTCGCCGGAGGAGATGCGCGACCAGCCGTGGAAGACGGTCAGAACCGGGCTCTGGCAGATCACTTCCTCCGGCAGCGAGTCCAGCCAGCGGATCAACGTGGAGTCCCGCCGGGCCCGCCGAGCCTCGGCCACGGCGCCCTCGATCAGCCGGCTCGCCACGTCGAAGTCCTGAGTGGCCAACGCGTGTCGGATCGCTTCGTCCACCAAGCCGTTGTCCTCGCACCAGCGGCCCGCGAGGCCATGGAGCACTGGGACGTCCGCGGGACGGTCGGCGAGCAGTCGGGCGCGCAGCACGTCAGCGAACAGGTGGTGATAGCGGAACCACGTCGACGTGCTGTCCAGGGGGACCACGAACAGGTTGGCCCGGTCGAGGGCCATCAGCATCCGGTTGCCATTCCCAAGCCCGGTGACCCGATCGCACAGGTCGGCGGTGAGCCGCTCGAGGATCGAGGTGAGCAGCAGGAACTCCCGTACGTCCTCGGGCTGGTGGGTCAGCACCTCGTCCATGAGGTAGTCGACGACGTACCGGTCATCGCCGGTGAAGCGCTCGATGAAGCCGCCGGCATCGTCGCTCCCGCGCAGGGACAGCCCGGCGAGCTGGAGGGCTGCGATCCATCCTTCGGCGCGGTTGTCCAAGGCGCCCACCTGCTCGGTGGTCAGATCGAGGCCAGTGGCGGACTGCAGGTAGTCGGCAGCTTCCTCACGGGTGAAGCGGAGGTCGGCCGCGCGAACCTCGACCAGCTCCCCACGGACCCTCCAGCGAGCCAACGGAAGGTCGGGGTCCTGGCGCGTTCCGAGAACGACGTGCACGTGAGGCGGCAGATGCTCCAGCAGGTACGTGACGCCGTCGCGCACGGCAGGGTCGACGATGAGGTGGTAGTCGTCGAGCACCAGCCAGACATCCTCAGGGTCCTCGGACAGCTCGTTCAGCAGAGTGGTGACGGCCGCATCCGTCGACGACCCGCTCGTCGCGGCGAGCTCCTTCTTCGCCGCGTAGATGCGAGGCACGATCGCTGCGAGTGCCATCACCACGTAAGCCCAGAATGTGGCGCGATCATTGTCCTCAGGGTCCAGCGAGAGCCAAGCCACACGGCCGGCGGCGGTCCGTGCCCATTCGGCGATCAGGGTGGTCTTGCCGAAGCCGGGCGGGGCGCAGACCAGGGTGAGCCGCGCGGAGGCGCTCTGGCTCATGCGCTCCTGCAGTCTGGATCGCGTGACCAGTGCACGACCAGCCTTCGGGACGTACGTCTTCAGTGCCATCAGCGGGCGTGCCACGACATCCTCATTCCACGATGCAGCGTCCTCGTCACGGACCGTGCGGGTGGAGCGCGCCGACCGGGTTCCGGCCGCCGTCTTTGAGTCACGATAGTCGCGCGACACTAGCGCGCGATGGACTTCTCGAGGTAGACGAGGTCGGGACGTGTCTGAGCAATCCGTACATATCCGCGCCGCTCGTACAGGCTGATGTTCCGCTCGCTCTTGGCGCCGGTGAACAGCTCGTACCGCGTGCAGCCCTCCTCGGCGCGCGCCTCGATCTCGTCCATCAGCCACCAGCCGAGGTGGTGCCCGCGCAGGTCGGGGACGACGCCGATGCGGCCGACCTCCCAGGCGTCGCCGGCATGACTGCCGCGGATCAGGCCGATCAGACGTCCTTCCCGCCACAGCCCCAGCGCCAAGGTGCGGTCGAGCCAGGCGGCCACCTCCTCGACCGTCTCCGTGAGCGGCGGGATCTGCAGCGTGCCGTTCGCGATCGCCTCCTCCACCCAGCAGCCGCGCTGCAGGACGGTCACCTGGCCCGAGTCGGCGGACGTCAGACGGCGCAGCTCCGCGCCAGAGATCGGGCAGGTTGTGATGGTGGTGAGCACGCTCGGGACCGTACAGGCTCCACCCGTCGGTCGAGGGGTCATTTCGTGTCGCGACACACCGCTCCGACCGCGCGTGTCGTGACCCCTCGAGTAGTGAGGCGAGGCAGGCAGCGCCACAGTCGGATCCCTGAGGAGTTGATACGCGGAGCGTGTCAACGTCTCCAAGGGTCGGCAGTCGCCACACAGGGGTCGGCCCTTCGAGACGCACGGCGACTCCGTCGCAGTGCTCCTCAGGGACCGACTTTGGACGTACGCGACTGCGCCCATCGCTCCTCAGGAACCGTCAGCGGTAGAAGGTGAAGATCTGCTCGCCCAGGCGTAGTGGCTCTGGGTCGACCGTGAGCCGCTCGACGCCGACGCGCATGCCCGTACCTTCGATCCACTCCTCGCAGGCGACCTCGTCGAAGCCGGCCTCCGCGAACCAGCGCCGGATGTCGGGTCCGAGGTCGGGCTCCTGTGCGCCGCGCGTCCAGAGGACCGTCGCTCCGGGCGCACACAGCTGACGCGAGACGTACACCAGGCGCTCGATGTCGGAGGCGGTGATGTTGCCCATGATGCCGCTGAGGAGTACGAGGTCGGCAGGTACGAGACCGGCGTAGGCGCTTGTCGTGCCGGCATCGGTCTCGACGACATCGAAGTCCACGCCGAGCCGTGCGATCCAGTGGCGGGCTGCCGTCGCGTTCGTCGGGTCGAGCTCGACGAGCGCTCCGGAGACCCGCTCCCGGTCGTAGGGTCGTTCCTCGAGTACCCCGAGGACGTCGTGGCCCTGACCCGCGCAGGAGCTGAGCACGCGCACCCGGCCGGGCGTGCGATCGAGCCACGCGGCGATCTCTTGCTGCACCTGACGCAGCCGCGCGGACAGGCCCGACGAAGGGTCGTCGTACGCATCGTGCCAAGCCACGTAGTCGCGCAGCCGCGGAGCATCGGGAGTGCCGCCCTGGTCGTCGCTCATGCCGAGACCGTACAACCGCCGCCTACAGTGTGCGGCGTGGGCGAGCGGGAGGACGAGGTCGTCGGGCGGGTGCTCGACTGGTACGAGAACAACGCTCGCGACCTTCCCTGGCGGCGGCCCGACGCGACGCCGTGGGGTGTGCTCGTCTCCGAGGTGATGCTCCAGCAGACGCCGGTCTCCCGGGTCCTCGGGCCATGGCACGAGTGGCTGGAGCGGTGGCCGACGCCGACTGCTCTGGCCGCCGAACCAGCCGGCGCCGCGGTGGCCGCGTGGGGTCGACTGGGCTACCCGCGCCGGGCGCTGCGGCTCCACCGGGCGGCCGTAGCGATCACGGACCAGCACGGCGGCGACGTGCCGAGCGACTACCAGCAGCTGCGAGCGCTGCCGGGCGTCGGCGAGTACACGGCCGCGGCCGTCGAGAGCTTCGCGTTCGGAGCCAGGCACGTGGTGATCGACACGAACGTACGAAGGGTGCTGGTCCGCGTCGGCGCTGGCGTCGCCGACCAGCAACCCTCGGCCGCGTCACGCCGGCTCGTGGAGTCGTACCTGCCCGACGACCCGACGACAGCTGCACGTTGGGCCGTCGCCTCGATGGAGCTCGGGGCTCTTCTCTGCACGACGAGGTCGCCCCGCTGCGACACCTGCCCAATCAGTGACCTCTGCACGTGGCGCGCGGCAGGCCATCCGGCCCTGCACGCGCCCGTACGCACCACCCGGTCCTGGCACGGCACCGATCGCCAGTGCCGTGGCGCGCTGCTGGCTGCTGTACGGGAGGCGGTTGCGCCGGTCCCTCGGCAGACGCTCCTGTCGGGCTGGCCTGAGCTGGAGCAGGCCGAGCGCTGCCTTGGGGGGCTACTCTGCGAGGGACTGCTGCACGGCACCCAGGCGATCAGCCTGTACGGGTGAGGTTGTCGGCGTCAGTTTGAAGGTCAACCAGGCGATTGCGGGTAGACAATTACCGACGAGACGATGAGGAATCGCCGGAGAGCCCTGTACGAACGCGGCATCGGCGCCGTACACATGGTCTGATCGAGCTATCTCCAGGGAGGTCCGCGTGTCCGCAGCAGTCGCCACACCGCGTCGTCGACGCGGTTCACGACGCGCCCGCCGCGATGCCTTCGTGTTCCTCGCGATGGCGCTCCCGAACCTCGTCCTGATCGGCGCGTTCACGTACCGCCCGCTGATCATGAACATCTACTACTCGACCCTGAACTGGACCCTGGGCTCGGCCTCGGCCACCGTCGTGGGCTTCGGCAACTACGTGCGGTTCTTCACCAGTGAGGCCGCCGGGATCGTCCTGAGCACGACTGCGGTCTTCGCAGTGCTGACCGTCGGTGGCTCGATGCTGCTGGGGCTGCTGGTGGCGCTCGCGCTCAACACCAAGGTCCACGGCCAGACCCTCGCCCGCGCCAGCGTCTTCGCCCCGTACGTGCTGTCCGGCGTCGGTGTCGGGCTCGTCTGGCTGTTCATCTTCGACCCCATCTACGGGGTGATCGCCTACGTCCTGCGCCAATTCGGCAGCGAGAGCCCTCGCTGGTTCAACGACCCGACCCTGTCGTTGGTGATGGTGATCGTGGTCTACGTCTGGAAGAACCTCGGCTACTGCGCGGTCGTCTACCTGGCCGGCCTGCAGAGCCTGCCCGCCGACGTGATGGAGGCCGCCTCCCTCGACGGTGCCGGACCGCTGCGCCGCTTCCGGTACGTATCCCTGCCGCTGCTCGGGCCGACCACCCTCTTCCTGCTCATCACGACGATCCTGTCCTCGTTGCAGGCGTTCGACCTCATCAAGATCATGACGCCCACCTCACAGGGCACGCGGACACTCATCTACGAGGCGTACGTGCAGGGCTTCGGCGCCTACCAGCGCGCCGGCTACTCCGCGGCGATCTCGGTGATCCTGTTCGTCTTCCTCATCACGCTCACGATCGTCCAGATCGCCTGGGTGGACAGGAAGGTCCACTACTCATGAGCCTCGCCACCGTGAAGTCGTCCGCCGCCAGCGCCGAGACCCCGGGCGGGCCGTCCGCGCCCGGCCGCGTCCCGGTGGGGCGACGTCGCCACATCTTGTCGACGATCCTCGGCGGCTACCTGCCGCTGGTCGTGATCGTGCTGGTGGTCGCGCTGCCGCTGGGATGGATGGTCCTATCGAGCTTCAAGCAGGTCAGCGAGATCATCACGCTGAACCTTCGCGTGCTGCCGCAGCACTGGAGCTTCGTCAACTACACCGAGGCCTTCAGCACCGCCCCGTTCGGCCGCTTCTTCCTCAACTCGGTGCTCGTCACGACCATCGGGGCGACGGTGAAGGTGCTCCTGGCGATCCACACGGCGTACGCGCTCGTGTTCGTGCGGTTCCCGGCCAAGAACGTGATCTTCCTGGCCGTGCTGGTGGCGCTGATGGTGCCGCCGCAGGTAGCGATCCTTCCCAACTACATCCTGATCGCCGGTATGAACGGCCTCAACACGTACTGGGGGATCATCGTGCCGAGCCTCGGTACGGCGTTCGGTACGTTCTTGTTGCGCCAGGCGTTCCGCTCGCTTCCGATCTCGATGCTCGAAGCGGCCGAGGT
>JAYUEA010000143.1:0-2176 GCA_043739465.1 Propionibacteriaceae bacterium | reverse complement strand
CGCGACGACACCGTCGTGGTTCCCGGCCACGGCGAGCCGACCGAGCCGCACTACATCGCCTGGCAGCGCGCCGGACTTGCGGCCGTGTACGGGCAGTGTGAATGGCTCGTCACCCACGGCGTCGCCGAGACCGATGCCTACGCCCATCCCGAGCTGCAGTGGCCCTGGGACGAGGAATGGGTCCGGGTCGCGATCCACCAGGCATACTCCGAACTTGCTCCCGCGGGGGTCGTCACCCGACGGATCCTGCCCCTGTCCGCGACCCCGAAGGTATAGTGTCGCGTCGGCCTTAGTGTCGGGGCTCCCCCGCTCCGGGGAGGCGGCCGAGGGCGGCTTCTGCGGCATCCGCCAGCGCACCGAGGTCTGCACGGTGGCGGCTGATGCGAACCGTGGAGCCCGAGAACGTGATGCCCTCCTCGCGCCAGTGCGGCACGGCGCGGTCGACCAGCAGTCCGGCCATGCCCCCGTCGGTCCGCACGATCCGCCACCAGGGCAGATCGGGCTGGTCGTGGGTGGCCATGACCCGTCCGACGACCCGCGGACCAGTCCCGAGCAGCTCGGCGATGTCGCCGTACGAGACCACGCAACCCGACGGTACGAGCCGTACCACCGCAGCCACGTCGTCAGGCAGGCTCACCTCGCACGAGCACCGATCGCATCGGTGACACGGTCCCAGATCTCGTCGGAGGCGGCCGCGAGCAGGACGCCGTGCGGCACGCCCGGCGCGTACGGAGACCCGTCGAGCAGCCGTGTGACGCCCCCGAGCTCCTCCAACATCAGCGCGGCAGCGGCGTGGTCCCACGGCTTCGGGTTGCGGTAGACGAGCGCTTCCACGTCGCCGACCAGCAGCCTCGGGTAGTCGATGCCGCAGCAGAAACGCGTCCGCGCCACCGACCAGTCGGGCGACTCCACGAGCGGGCGCAGCTCACGCCACGACGAGCCCTCGACGCGCGGCGTGCCCGTACGTGCCACGGCCTCGAGCCGTACGCCGTTGCGCGTCACGCCTGCGCCGCGCTCCGCGACGAACGCCGCGTGGTGCTCCGGCTGCCAGATCCAGCCACGTACGACCTCGCCTGTTCGCAGCTCAGCCAGCAGGACGGCATGGTCGGGGTTGCCGTGGACGAAGTTGCGCGTGCCGTCGACGGGGTCGATGACGAACGCATGGGCCGCCTCGGGCAGCGCCGCCATCAGCCGCGGGTCGTCGAAGGACGCCTCCTCGCCGACGATCAGCGCATCGGGGAAGGCAGCGCGGAGGCCGGCCGCGATCTGGACCTCGGACTCGCGGTCGGCGATCGTCACGTAGTCGCCGGGGGTCTTCTCGTCGATCTCACCGCTGGCGAGTGCTTTGAACCGGGGGGTGATGACGCGTGCCGCCACGTCCTGCAGCAGCCCGAGGATCTCCTCAGTCGTCATGGTTCACCCTCACGTCAGGGGTTCGATGCCCCTGGTGATCCGCCGTGTACGGCCTGGTGCCCAGGGGTCTGGCCGATGTCGATGGTAGTTCTCTGCGGTGCGGCTTCCGGTGCCCCACCTCCACCGTGGTCACCTGGCGCCGGGACAGCCGGTAGGCCAGTTCGACGACGAGGGCGCCGATCGCCCCGGCGAGCAGCCCGTACCTGATCGCGTCGGACGCGAGCTCTATGCCGAAGAACGACCGGCCCAGCGGCAGGACGTACGCCAGCGCGGCCAGGGCGACCATCGCCGCGATGACGGCGACCTTCCACCACTGGTACGGCCTCGCCAGACAGCCGAGCAGCCAGAAGCTCGTGAAGAGGAGAGCCGTGAGGGCTGCGGTAGATGCTCGTGGATCGGTGCCCCCGCCGGGCCTCATGGCCGCGTACACGGTGAAAGCGCTGATCCCTGCGACGACCCCGGCGGGCACCGAGATCGCAAGCACGCGGCGCAGGAATCCCGGCTCATACCGCCGCGTGTTGGGGCCCAGCGCCAGCACCGCCGCGGGGATGCCGATCGTCAGCGTCGAGACCAGCGTCAACTGGCTGGGCAGGAACGGGTAGGCCAGGCCGAAGAACGCCGCCGCCAAGATCGAGACGGCGCTCATGACGTTCTTTGTGACGAACAGGCTGGCGACGCGCTCGACGTTGCCGATGAGGCGACGCCCCTCGGCCAGCACCGACGGCAGGTGGGAGAACTTCGAGTCGAGGAGTACCAGTTGTGC
>JAYUEA010000142.1:0-6577 GCA_043739465.1 Propionibacteriaceae bacterium | reverse complement strand
GCGCGGTCCTGGAGTGTGCCGGCATCCACGACGTGCTGAGCAAGTCGCTCGGCTCGTCCAACCCGATCAACATCGTGCACGCCACGGTCGCGGCGCTGCAGGGCCTGGTGCGTCCCGAGGAGATCGCGGCCCGCCGCGGCCTGCCGATCGAGGACGTCGCGCCAGCCGCCATGCTGCGGGCCCGGGCGGCTGCGGCCGCCGCGCCCCCGGCCGTCCACGCGGGGAGCTGACCGATGGCCCGTCTCAAGGTCACCCAGATCAAGTCCGGTATCGGCGGCAAGCAGAACCAGCGCGACACCCTGCGCTCGCTCGGCTTGAAGCGGATGCACGACACCGTCGTCAAGGAGGACCGCCCCGAGATCCGCGGGATGGTCGACACCGTTACGCACCTCGTGACGGTCGAGGAGGTCGAGTAACCCATGGCTGACAACGAGCAGCCCAGCAGCACCGGGACCGCCCTGAAGGTGCACCACCTCCGGCCCGCCCCGGGAGCCAAGAAGGCCAAGATCCGGGTCGGTCGCGGTGAGGCCGGCAAGCGCGGCAAGACCGCCGGTCGTGGCACCAAGGGCACCAAGGCCCGCTATCAGGTCCCGGCCGCCTTCGAGGGTGGGCAGATGCCGTTGCACATGCGGCTGCCCAAGCTCAAGGGCTTCAAGAACCGGTTCCGCACCGAGTACCAGGTCGTCAACCTCGACCGGATCGCGGTGCTGTTCCCCGACGGCGGCGCGATCGGCGTCGAGGAGCTCGTCGCCAAGGGCGCCGTCCGGGACGACCGACTCGTCAAGGTGCTCGGCGGCGGTGAGCTCAGCGTCAAGCTGGACGTCACCGTGCACGCGTTCTCGGCCTCGGCCAAGGACAAGCTCGCCGCGGCCGGTGGCTCGGCCACCGAGCTGTAGCACCGGCGCCGCGGGCAGCCACCCGCCGCCACCAGCGTCCCAGCCGGGCCGCCGTCCCCTCGGGGCCGGCGGCCTGGCTGGCGTCCGGGTGGCCGCTGCCCCGGCGTACCGGGAAGGGGTCTGTGCACCCGCCTGGCTGTTACAGTCCCCGGTAACGGGGTGGTTGGTACGCGGGCCACCCCTTCAGGTTCTTCCGCCCCCCCGACCTGCCCATCCCGCCGCCGTCGCCCCGCGACCCGCGCTCGACCCGAACCGGTCCCCGGATCGGCCGCCAGGAGGAGCCGTGCTCACCGCCTTCGCCCGGGCCTTCCGCACCCCGGATCTGCGCCGCAAGCTGCTGTTCACCCTGGCCATGATCGGGGTCTACCGGCTCGGCGCGGTGGTGCCCGGGCCAGGCGTCTCCTACGTCGCGATCCAGGCCTGCCTGGACCCGGTGAAGAACTCCGGGGTCTACGGCCTGGTCAACCTGTTCAGCGGCGGGGCGCTGCTGCGGCTGAGCGTGTTCGCGCTCGGCATCATGCCCTACATCACCAGCTCGATCATCGTGCAGTTGCTGATCGTCGTCATCCCACGGCTCGAGGCGCTGAAGGAGGAGGGGCAGTCCGGTCAGGCCAAGCTGACGCAGTACACCCGCTATCTCACGGTGGCCCTGGCGATCCTGCAGTCGACCGGCATCGTGGCGCTGGCCCGGTCCGGCAGCCTGTTCCCCGGCTGCAGCCAGAAGATCATCCCGGACGACTCGCTGTTCCGGATCGCCGTGCTGGTGATGACGCTGACTGCAGGCACCGCGGTGATCATGTGGCTCGGCGAGCTCGTCACCGACCGTGGCGTGGGCAACGGCATGTCCGTGCTGATCTTCACCTCGATCATCAGCTCGATGCCGGCCCAGGGCGCCAGGATCTACAACCAACCGCGGGGTGCGTTCATCCTGGCGGCGGTGATCATGCTGGCGCTCGTCGTCATCACCCTGGTCGTGTTCGTGGAGCAGGCGCAGCGGCGGATCCCGGTACAGTACGCCAAACGGATGATCGGCCGGCGGATGTACGGCGGGACGAGCACGTACATCCCGCTGAAGGTGAACCAGGCCGGGGTCATCCCGGTCATCTTCGCCTCGTCGCTGCTCTACCTGCCGCAGCTGCTGACCAACGTCTGGCGCAGCAACGCGGGGTTCACCCGCTTCGTCGCCCGCTATCTCACCTCGGGCGACCATCCGCTCTACCTGGCGATCTATTTCGGGCTGATCATCTTCTTCACCTACTTCTACGTCGCGATCACGTTCAACCCGGTCGAGGTCGCCGACAACATGAAGAAGTACGGCGGGTTCGTGCCGGGCATCCGGCCCGGCCGGGCCACCGCGGAGTATCTCGACTACATCCTGTCCAGGATCACCAGCTTCGGGGCCCTCTACCTGGGCGTGGTCGCTGTGCTGCCATACCTGCTGTTCAACTTGACTGCCGGCGCCAACCGGTTCCCCTTCGGTGGCACCGCAGTGCTCATCGTGGTCGGGGTCGGGCTCGAGACCGTCAAGCAGGTGGAGAGCCAGCTCATGCTGCGCAACTACGAAGGCTTCCTGCGCTAGTGCGCCTCGTCCTGGTCGGGCCACCCGGAGCGGGCAAGGGGACGCAGGCCCAGTTCATCGCGCAGCACCTCGGTGTGCCCACGATCTCGACGGGCGACATCTTCCGGGCCAACGTCAGCACCGGCACGCCGCTGGGCCTGCAGGCCAAGGCCTTCATGGACCGCGGCGACCTCGTGCCCGACGACGTGACCATCGAGATGGTCCGCCTCCGGTTGAAAGAACCGGACGCGGCCAGCGGCTTCCTGCTCGACGGGTTCCCGCGCACCGTGCCGCAGGCACAGGTCCTCGACGACATTCTGCTCGACACCTCCGACGCCAAGCTCGACGTCGTGCTCGAGCTCGTCGTCGACTCCGACGAGGTGGTCCGCCGGCTCTCCGGGCGCCGTACGTGTCGCACCTGCAACCGGATCTGGCACGTCGACTTCGACCCGCCCGCGGTGGAGGGCATCTGCGACGTGGACGGCGGGGCCCTCTACCAACGCGACGACGACCAAGCCGAGACGATCAAGAACCGGCTCGAGGTCTACGACGTGTCGACCTCGCCGCTGGTCAACTACTACGCCGGTCGGGGTGTGCTGATCGGTCTGGACGCCACCGGACCGGTCGACGACGTGACCCAGCGGGCGATCGACGCGCTGCGTCCGCTCCAGCACGACGCGTGAGCCGCGGCGCGCGGCGCCCGCGCGGGGTGACGGTCAAGACCCCGGCGCAGCTGGCCCAGATGCGCCGCGCCGGCTTGGTCGTCGCGCAGGCCCTGGCCCGGATGTCGGACGCGGTCGCACCCGGCGTGACGACCGGCGCGCTCGACCGGATCTCGGCCGAGGTGATGGCCGACGCAGGGGCCGTGCCGTCGTTCCTGGGTTACCACGGCTTCCCGGCCACGATCTGCGCGTCGGTCGGCGCCGAGGTGGTCCACGGCATCCCGAGCGACGAGCGGGTCCTCGTGGAGGGCGAGCTCATCTCCATCGACTGCGGGGCGAGCCTGGACGGCTGGCACGGCGACGCCGCCATCACGGTCGCGGTGGGGGCGTGCGATCCCGAGCTGCTCGAGCTGTCCGCGGTCACCGAGCGCTCGCTGTGGGCTGGGCTCGCCGCCGTCAAGGCCGGCGGCCGGCTCTCCGATGTTGGGGCCGCCGTCGAGTCGGTGGTGCGCCCGCACGGCTACGGCCTGCTCGAGGACTACACCGGCCACGGGATCGGCCGGGCGATGCACGAACCGCCGTACGTGCCCAACCTGGCCCCGAACGGCCCCGGCCGGGGCATGGTGCTCGAGGTCGGGATCGTGCTCGCGGTCGAGCCGATGGCGACCCTTGGCGCCCCAGGGGTACGTGAGCTCGACGACGGCTGGACCGTCGTCACCCTCGACGGCCGGCAGACGGCCCACTGGGAACACACCGTCGCCGTGACCCCCGAGGGGCCGTGGGTGCTGACCGCGTTCGACGGCGGGGCCGGCCGGCTCGGCACCCCGGCCCGCTGACCGGTTTGGCGGTTGGGCCAGTCCCGGCGTACGATACGACGTCGGTCTGTGACCGGCGCTCGTCGTCATGCGCTCTACGTGGTTCCTCGGGTGTCGTCCGTGGACCGGGTCCACCAGCACAGCCGAAGCTATCGACGGACCACCGACTGAATCAGGGGACATGCCGAAGAAAGACGGGGCCATCGAGATCGAGGGCCGGGTGGTCGAGCCGCTGCCCAACGCGATGTTCCGTGTCGAGTTGCAGAACGGCCACAAGGTGCTGGCTCACATCAGCGGGAAGATGCGTCAGCACTACATCCGCATCCTTCCCGAGGACCGGGTGGTTGTGGAGCTCTCGCCCTACGACCTCACCCGCGGGCGCATCGTCTACCGCTACAAGTAGTCCTCCACCAGCCCGTCCGGCCGTCGTGGCCGTTCGCCGATCAAGGATCGAGTCCGTGAAGGTCAAGCCCAGCGTCAAGCCGATCTGCGACAAGTGCAAGGTCATCCGTCGCAACGGCCGCGTCATGGTGATCTGCGCGTCCACCGCTCGCCACAAGCAGCGGCAGGGCTAGCAGCACCGACCGCAGCATTCCTACAGCGCGTCCATCCGCGTCGCCGAGAGGCGCAGCGGCACCCCCGGTCGGAGGCCGGGGCCCCACCCGGGCTGGGCGGGGACGGACCTGCCAGACCTCCGCGAGAGAAAGCGAGACAGCCCGTGGCACGCCTTGCCGGCGTCGATCTCCCCCGCGAGAAGCGGTTAGAGATCGCGCTCACCTACATCTACGGGATCGGTCGAACCCGCGCCCAGAAGACGCTCGCCGAGACCGGTGTGTCGCCGGACGTGCGCGTGAAGGACCTGGCCGAGGACGACCTCGTCAAGCTCCGCGACTGGATCGACGCCAACTACAAAGTCGAGGGTGACCTGCGCCGCGAGGTGGCGCAGGACATTCGTCGCAAGATCGAGATCGGGTGCTACCAAGGCATCCGGCACCGCCGCGGCCTGCCGGTGCACGGCCAGCGGACGCACACCAACGCCCGGACCCGTAAGGGCCCGAAGAAGACCGTCGCCGGCAAGAAGAAGCCGAAGAAGTAGTGGGTCACGTGCAGCAGCCCACCGACCACCTCAGCCAGGAGAAGTAGATGCCTCCCAAGACCCGCACCGGCGCCGGCGTCAAGAAGGTCCGGCGTAAGGAGAAGAAGAACGTCGCCCACGGGCACGCGCACATCAAGAGCACGTTCAACAACACGATCGTGTCGATCTGCGACCCACAGGGCAACGTGATCAGCTGGGCCTCCGCCGGTCACGTCGGCTTCAAGGGCT
The DNA here is from genome assembly GCA_043739465.1 of Propionibacteriaceae bacterium. Taxonomy (GTDB): domain Bacteria; phylum Actinomycetota; class Actinomycetes; order Propionibacteriales; family Propionibacteriaceae; genus Fen-668. The sequence continues at coordinate 1,322 of JAYUEA010000142.1, read as the reverse complement.
CCCGCAAGTCGACGCCGTTCGCCGCGCAGATGGCCGCCGAGAACGCGGCCCGCAAGGCGCAGGAGCACGGCATGAAGAAGGTCGACGTCTTCGTGAAGGGCCCGGGCTCGGGCCGAGAGACCGCGATCCGCTCGCTTCAGGCCGCCGGCCTCGAGGTGGGTTCGATCAGCGATGTCACCCCGGTGCCGCACAACGGCTGCCGTCCGCCCAAGCGCCGTCGCGTCTGAGACCAGGAGACACCCCCATGGCCCGTTACACCGGTGCGGACTGCAAGCGTTGCCGCCGCGAGAAGATGAAGCTGTTCCTCAAGGGCAGCAAGTGCGAGTCCCCGAAGTGCCCGATCGAGATCCGCCCCTACCCCCCGGGTGAGCACGGCCGTGGCCGCACCAAGGACTCTGAGTACCTGTTGCAGATGCGCGAGAAGCAGAAGTGCGCGCGCATCTACGGCGTGCTCGAGAAGCAGTTCCGTGGTTACTACGAGGAGGCGAACAAGAAGTCGGGCAAGACCGGCGAGAACCTGCTCGTCATCTTGGAGACCCGGCTCGACAACGTCGTCTACCGGGCCGGGTTTGCCGGCTCGCGTGACCACGCCCGGCAGGCCGTCCGCCACGGTCACGTACTGGTCAACGGCAAGAAGGTCGACATCCCGTCGTACCGCGTCACTGCCAACGACATCGTCGAGGTGCGCCCGAAGAGCCGCGAGCTGACGCCCTACGTTATCGCCCGCGAGACCGCCGGCGACCGCCCGTCGCCGCCCTGGATGGAGGTCATCTCCAGCCAGATGCGGGTGCTGGTGCATGCCCTCCCGGCCCGGCAGGTCATCGATACGCCGGTCCAGGAGCAGCTCATCGTCGAGCTCTACAGCAAGTAAGGGGCTGCGGCCGGAGGGGTCCCCGCCCTTCCGGCCGCTGCTGCACGTCTGCGTTCGCTCACCGTCTCAGCCCGCTCGGGCCCGCCACCCGAGCACCTCTCACGGCGTCACATGAAGGTCGCCGTGGAACTGTCCGGAAAGGACACTCCGTGCTCATTGCACAGCGCCCGACCCTCACCGAAGAAGTGGTCAGCGAGTACCGCTCGCGGTTCGTCCTCGAGCCGCTCGAGCCGGGCTTCGGTTACACCCTCGGCAACTCGATCCGACGCACGCTGCTGTCGTCCATCCCCGGAGCTGCTGTCACGAGCATCCGGATCGATGGCGTGCTGCACGAGTTCACCACCGTGCCCGGCGTCAAGGAGGACGTCACCGACCTGATCCTGAACCTCAAGGAGCTCGTCGTCTCCTCCGAGAGCGACGAGCCGGTCGTCATGTACCTGCGCAAGCAGGG
>JAYUEA010000141.1:0-6643 GCA_043739465.1 Propionibacteriaceae bacterium | reverse complement strand
CGCTCGTCGTGGAGAAGAAGGTCCAGGAGGAGCCGGCAGCCGGTGGCCACGGTCACGGCCACAGCCACTGACCGACACCTGGTTTCACACACACCGCGTTCGCGACGAAGGCCGCAACCTCTCGGGGTTGCGGCCTTCGCTGCGTCCTTTGGAGTGCGAAGTCAGGACTGCGGTCAGGCGGAGGTAACGCGGATCTGTACCTCATCGAGCTCGACCGTTGAGCCGGGACGGACCTGGCGCCCGCGCCGACGCTCGACGTCGCCGTCCACGCTGACCTCGCCGTCCTCGATCAGGGTCCGGGCGTGGGTGCCGTCATCGACGACACCAGCCAGCTTCAGGAGCTGGCCGAGCCGGATCGTCTCGTCGCGGATCTGTATCTCGATGGTGTCAGCTTGCGGCAGGGAAGCCCGGCGCAGCGGCATACGTTGCCTCGCGTTCGTCCTCGGTCATGGCACCCCACACGCCGTACGGCTCACGGACCCGCAGTGCGTGCTCACGACAGTTCTGCAGCACCGGGCAGCCCAGGCACACGGCCTTGGCAGCGCTGTCCCGATTGCGCCGTGCCGGGCCACGCTCACCCTCGGGGTGGAAGAAGACGTCCGGATTCGCACGTCGACAGGAGCCGTCGAGCTGCCATTCCCACAGGTCTGCAACCGGCCCGGGCAGGCGGGATACTTCGGCCATCGGTGCCTCCTTCGATGATCCGGCACGAGTGCCGGGGCGCGACCTCGCCCAAGGTGGAGCGTTCAACTCGGGCGAGCAGTTTGCCCGCGTTTGGCGGACGTTACCCCGGAGGTGTGGCGTGAAACAATGGTGATTTCGTCAAGACTTGACCAAGAAGTGTCAGGACAAACACGGCTGCAACCACGGGTCAGCTGGTGGCCGGACGTTGTCCGGGGGTTGGCCCTGAATGTTCTGGTTCGCTCATTTTGTGGCCACCGTGGTGCCAAGACGGTTACCGTGGGTTGCTCAAGAAGCCAATCGGGTGGTGGTCACGATCTCGCGGCAACAGGGCGTGGAAGCAGAGGCTGCTTCGGGCCTTGACCTGCCTTCAATGGCTGCCGACGTAACGTTCTCGGCCCCTCCAGCGATTGATCTCGAGGTCGCGCCGACTCCGTTGCGTGACCTTGCGGCCCAAGCCATCGCCGGTGACCAGGGCGCCCGGGAACGTCTGATGGCCGCCGTGCATCGGATGGCCCTTCGCTATGCGCGGGCGCGGTTGGGACCGATGTCCGGGGCCGCGCACGCAGCCGAGGACGCGGCTCAGGAGGTGTGCATCGCCGTGCTGACGGCACTGCAGCGTTACGACGAGCGAGGCCTGCCCTTCGAGGCCTTCGTCTACACGATCGCGTCGCGCAAGGTCGTCGACGTGCAGCGTGGCCTCATCCGCCAGCCGGTTTCCAGCGCTGCCCTTCCTGACGACCCCGATCTTGCTGCCGGCCCGGAGGACTGCGCTGTCGCCGCCTGCGAGGCCTCCGAGGCATGGGCGCTCCTGGCCGCGCTGCCGGAGTCCCAGCGCGAGCTGATCACCTTGCGGGTGGCCGTGGGGATGTCGGCCGAAGAGACCGCACAAGCCCTCGGTATGACGGCCGGTGCCGTCCGTGTCGCGCAGCACCGTGCGCTGACCAGACTTCGGGAGCTCCATGATCCGGCCATGCGGCAGGTGGGGACATGACACCTCCTCCCTCCCTTGGGGCCATCCGCGCCGATGACGACCTGCTCGATGCCCTCGGTCGACGCGAGGGTGTGGCCGGTGATGGCCTCTCGGGCCTGCTTGCCGCCTGGACCGACGAGATCGACTCGGGGCTGCGTTCTGCGCCGACTGTCGTCCAGGCTCGGCCGCGGATCCTGCGCCTGCGCGGACACCGGGTGTCCGCGGTCGTCGGCGCCTTCGCCCTGGCCATGTCAGGTGCGGGTATGGCGGCGGCGCTGACCGGTGCCGACCTGCCGCTGGTGTCACAGCTGCGAGCCGTGGCCAGCCGCTACGTCAATGGCGATCAGGCTGCCGCGCACCGGGTGGATCAGCAAGAGATGCGGGGGTCCCTGGCCACGGCGCGTCGCAAGCTCCAGGCCGGCGACCTCACCGGCGGGCAGTCCCTGATCGACGTGGTGACCGGGCGACTGCGGACCCACCCTGACGAGTCGACTCCTGAGCTGTTGCGGGACCTGGCGGGCGCCAGGCGCGAGCTCGTCCTGGACTCAGGACAGACTCCGTTGCAGGGTCCCGGCGTGAACGCTACTGATCCCCGTGCCACTACGGCCAACGTGCCGGTGGGCGTCGTTACGCTGAGGGCGAGCTCGCCCACCCGCCGGCCCACCACCAGTTCGACCGCCGAGCCGGCCGTGACCAAGTCGGGGGACAAGAGTCAGAGGGACATCGAACCCGCACCCGCACCCGCACCCTCAGCCGCGCCGCCCAAGGTGGCGCCGCAGCGGGATACCGCAGCGATGAACGGCACGTCCCTCAAGGACTCTTCCCTGCCGTAGAATCGGCAGATGAGCTCACCGGCCGCACCGGGTCCCGCCGTTCCCGCTCCGTTCGCCACTCTTGGCCTGACTTTCGATGACGTGCTGCTCGTGCCTGGTGAGACAGATGTGATTCCCAGCGAGGTGGATACCTCGACGCAACTGTCCCGCAACATCCGGCTCAAGTTGCCCCTCGTCTCTGCGGCCATGGACACCGTCACCGAGGCCCGGATGGCCATCGCCATGGCCCGCGAGGGTGGCATGGGCATTCTGCACCGCAACCTCTCGATCGAGGACCAGGCTCGGCAGGTCGATCTGGTCAAGCGCTCCGAGTCGGGCATGGTCTCGGACCCGGTCACCACCACTCCGGACGCGACGCTGGCCGAGGTCGACGAGCTGTGCGGACAGTTCCGAATCTCGGGCCTGCCCGTAATCGACCACGACGGTCTGCTGGTCGGCATCATCACCAACCGCGACCTGCGCTTCGAGACGGACTTCACCCGTCCGGTCTCCGAGGTCATGACACGGATGCCGCTGGTCACCGCGCGCGTGGGCGTGGACAAGCTGGACGCACTGGCGCTGCTGGCCAGCAACAAGATCGAGAAGCTCCCGCTGGTCGACGAGGCCGGGCGGCTCAAGGGATTGTTCACAGTCAAGGACTTTGTCAAGGCCGAGCAGTACCCGATGGCCACCAAGGATGACTCGGGCCGGTTGCGGGTGGGTGCCGCCATCGGCTTCTTCGGTGACGCGTGGGAGCGGGCCATGACGTTGGTCGAAGCCGGCGTTGACCTGCTGGTCGTGGACGTTGCCAACGGTCACGCTCGTGGTGTGATCGACTTGATCGCCAAGCTCAAGGGCGAGCTGGTTGCCGGGCATGTCGACATCGTCGGTGGCAATACCGTGACGCGCGCTGGCGCACAAGCGCTGATCGACGCCGGCGCTGATGGCGTCAAGGTCGGAATCGGGCCGGGTTCGATCTGCACGACCCGAGTCGTGGCCGGCGTCGGCGTCCCGCAGGTCACCGCGATCTATGAAGCCGCCCTGGCGTGCAAGGCAGCAGGGGTCCCGGTCATCGGTGACGGCGGCCTGCAGTACTCCGGCGACATCGCCAAGGCGCTCGTGGCGGGCGCCGACACCGTGATGCTCGGCTCCTTGCTGGCCGGCTGCGAAGAGAGCCCGGGTGAGCTGGTCTTCATCAACGGCAAGCAGTTCAAGTCCTATCGCGGCATGGGCTCCCTTGGTGCCATGCAGTCCCGCGGCCGGGGCAGGTCCTACTCCAAGGACCGCTACTTCCAGGGCGACGTCACCGACGACGACCTGGTGGTGGCCGAGGGCATCGAGGGTCAGGTGCCCTACCGCGGTCCGCTCGCGGCCGTGGCATACCAGCTGATCGGCGGTCTGCGTCAGTCCATGTTCTACGTGGGCGCGCCGTCGATCCCCGAGCTGCAGGCTCGTGGCAAGTTCGTCCGGATCACCGCGGCGGGGCTCAAGGAGAGCCACCCGCACGACATCCAGATGACCGTCGAGGCGCCCAACTACAGCCGGCGTTGACCAGCTACCTGCTCGATCTGGCCGCCGAGCTGCCTCGTTGACGGCTGCGTCGCCACCGGCCGCTAACCTTGGCGGGTGAACGAGATCGAGATCGGCCGCGGCAAACGCGGCCGCCGGGCCTATTCCTTCGACGACATCGCGGTGGTGCCCTCGCGGCGCACCCGAGACCCCGAGGAGGTATCGGTCTCCTGGCAGATCGACGCCTACCAGTTCGCCCTGCCGGTGATCGCCGCGCCGATGGACTCGGTGATGTCCCCCGAGAGCGCCATCGCGTTCGGCAAGCTCGGCGGACTGCCGGTGCTCGATCTCGAGGGCCTGTGGACGCGCTATGACGACCCCACGTCGTTGCTGGCCGAGATCGCCATACTCGACCCCGCCTCTGCGACCGCCCGACTACAGCAGATCTACGGCGAGCCGATCAAACCCGAGCTGATCACCGGGCGGCTTCGGCAGGTGCGAGAGGCCGGCGTCACCGTCGCCGGCGCACTTTCGCCGCAGCGGACACAGGAGTTCTGGAAGACCGTCGTGGACGCTGGCTGCGACCTCTTCGTCATCCGCGGCACGACCGTCTCGGCCGAACACGTCTCGAGCCGGGCCGAGCCGCTGAACCTCAAGCGTTTCATCTACGAGCTCGACGTTCCCGTCATCGTCGGTGGCGCTTCGTCCTACACGGCGGCGCTGCACCTCATGCGCACGGGTGCGGCCGGTGTGCTCGTCGGGTTCGGCGGTGGCGCGGCACACACGACGCGGCTCACGCTGGGCATCCACGCGCCGATGGCGTCCGCGATCGCCGATGTGGCGGCTGCACGGCGCGACTACATGGATGAGTCCGGTGGTCGCTATGTGCACGTCATCGCCGACGGTGGCATGGGACGTAGCGGTGAGATCGTCAAGGCCATCGCCTGTGGCGCCGACGCCGTGATGCTCGGGGCTGCGCTGGCACGGGCGACCGACGCACCGGGGAGGGGTTTCCACTGGGGCTCCGAGGCGCACCACGCGCTCCTGCCGCGCGGCGAGCGGGTCGAGGTCGGGGCTCTGGCACCGCTCAAGGAGATCCTCCTTGGTCCGGGTCGGATGGCCGATGGCACGACCAACCTCATCGGCGCCCTGCGGCACGCCATGGCCACGACCGGCTACTCCGACCTTAAGGAGTTCCAGCGGGTCGAGGTCGTCGTGGCTCCCTACCAGCGAAGCTGAAGGACGGAGGGCAGATGCGACCCACAGCCACCGCGGTCCTCTCTCCGCAAGGCCGTTCCGGTGCCCTCGCGGCGATGCAGGAGGACGAGCTCGACCTCGTCATCGTCGGCGGCGGTGTGGTCGGCGCAGGCGCTGCCCTGGACGCCGTGACCCGTGGTCTGTCGGTCGGGATCCTCGAGGCCCGTGACTGGGCCTCGGGCACGTCGAGCCGCTCGAGCAAGCTGATCCACGGCGGCCTGCGCTACCTGGAGATGCTCGACTTCCGGCTGGTCCGCGAGGCGCTCAAGGAACGCGGCCTGCTGCTGCAACGTCTTGCGCCGCACCTGGTTCGTCCGATCCCGTTCGTCTACCCGCTCACCCACCGCATCTGGGAACGGCCGTATGTCGGGGCCGGACTCGCGCTGTACGACGCCCTCGCGGCCGTCTCCAGCACTGCGAGCGGCGTGCCCCGCCACAAGCACCTCACCAAGCGTCAGGCGCTGCGCCTCGTGCCGAGCATGCGCAAGGACGCACTGGTCGGCGCGGTCCAGTACTACGACGCCCAGGTCGACGACGCGCGCCATACGATGTTCCTGGTCCGCACCGCTGCGGCGTATGGCGCCCTGGCCGCAAACCGTTCTCGCGTCACGGGATTCATCCGTCAGGGCGAGCGCGTCACCGGCGTCAGGGTCCGCGATCTCGAGACCGGTCAGGATATCGAGATCCGCGCCAAACAGGTTCTCAACGCGACCGGTGTCTGGACCGACGAAACCCAGGCGCTGGTGGGCGAGCGGGGGCAGTTCAAGGTCCGGGCCAGCAAGGGTATCCACCTGGTCGTGCCGCGTGACCGGATCCAGTCCCAGAGTGGTCTGATCCTGCGCACCCGGACGTCCGTGCTGTTCGTCATACCGTGGGGTCGGCACTGGATCATCGGTACGACCGACACCGACTGGTCGCTGGACAAGGCGCACCCGGCGGCCAGCAGTCGCGACATCGACTACATCCTCGAGCACGTCAATCGCGCTCTCGTGACACCACTTTCGCGTGAGGACGTCGAAGGCGTCTATGCCGGGCTGCGACCGCTGCTGGCCGGCGAGAGCGAGACGACCTCCAAGTTGTCACGCGAGCACGTCGTGGGGCACCCGACCCCGGGGCTCGTCGTCGTTGCGGGGGGCAAGTACACGACATACCGCGTGATGGCCGCCGATGCGGTCGACGAGGTCGCTCGAGGAATCGATGGCCGGGTGCCGGCGTCGTGCACCCAACGGATCCCGCTGCTCGGCGCCGAGGGTTATGACGCGGCCTGGAACGCCCGCCATCGCACCGCGACCCGCTACGGAATTCACGTGGCGCGAGTTGAGCACCTGCTTCAGCGCTACGGCTCTCTGGCCACCGAGGTGCTGGATCTGTGCGTCGCTGATCCTGTTCTGGCAGAGGGACTTTCGGGTGC
>JAYUEA010000140.1:0-6646 GCA_043739465.1 Propionibacteriaceae bacterium | reverse complement strand
CGCTGATGGCGTGCCTGGGATGACCCAGGATCCCGTGAAGCCTGGCACTTTGTTCACCTACCAGTTCACTGCCCCCGACCCGGGTACCTACTTCTTCCATCCCCATGTCGGGGTCCAGCTCGACCGAGGCTTGTACGCGCCCCTGGTGATCGACGACCCGCGTGAGCCGGGCGGCTACGACGCTGAATGGGTGGTCGTACTCGACGATTGGGTTGACGGGACCGGTCGGACCCCCGACGACGTACTCGCGCAGCTCATCGCTGGGGGCGGGGCCGGTTCCTCCAACGGCGGCGGTATGGGCGGAATGGGTGGCATGGACCACGGGGCGCACGGCACCGCAACCGGCGCCCAACCATGGGGCGATGCCGGTGACGTGACGTACCCGTACTTCCTGCTGAACGGCAAGGTCCCGGCCACACCCGAGACGTTCAGCGCCAAACCGGGCCAAAGGGTCCGGCTGCGGATCATCAACGCTGCCTCCGACACGATCTTCACCGTCGCCCTGGGCGGACACCAGATGACGGTGACCCACACCGACGGCCATGCCGTCGTTCCTCAAGAGGTGGGCGCGTTCTACATCGGCATGGGCGAGCGCTACGACGCCATCGTCACCCTGAAAGACGGTGTCTTCCCGTTGGTAGCCAAACCGTTCGGCAAGACCTCCGGAGGTCAGGCGTTGGGCCTGATCCGGACCGGTACGGGAAGTGCCCCCGGACCGGACGTCAACCCCGCCGAGTTGAGCGGCCAGGTGCTGGTCGGCTCGCGGCTGCAGCCGGCCGAGTCGGCCAAGCTCCCAGCCAAGGCTCCGGACGCCACCGCGCAACTGACACTGGACGGCTCGATGCAGCCCTACCGGTGGGGCATGAACGGCGCGGTGTTCGGGAAGAACACGCCCCTGACCGTCAAAGCCGGGCAACGCCTGCGCATCAACGTCATGAACATGACGATGATGACCCACCCGCTGCACCTGCACGGCCACACGTTCGCCTTACCGTCGGGACTGCGTAAGGACACCGTGTTGCTGGCGCCGATGGAGCAGCTGCCGATCGAACTGGATGCGGACAACGCAGGTGACTGGATGATCCACTGCCACAACATCTACCACGCCGAGGCGGGCATGATGATCGGCCTGCGCTACGCCAAATAGTCACTGAACGCCTGCAAAGCCGGGTGGTGCGCCTTCACCGCCCGGCAGCGCAGTCTTGACAAGACCTTGACCGCATCGATCCTCGGTCACCACGTTGGTGGGCAACCCTCGAAGGAAAGCAGCCAACCGCACCAAGGAGCGATCATGGAGCCCACCTTCCCGTACAGCCCCGGTTCCACACAGGACACCGACACGTTCACGAACTACACGCCGCCGACCGATTCTGTCCCACCAGCGACAGTTCCCGAGCCCGGGACAGGGACTGCCCCTGGACGCCACGGGGGTCACCATTGGATGCATCTGCTGATGTGCGCCCCGATGCTGCTTGTTGTTGGCTTCCTGGTGCTGACCGGAAGAGCCGGCGGAGGCAGCATCTTCTACGCGCTCGGCTGCATGGCCATGATGGGGGTCATGATGGCCATGATGAACCGCGGCTCAGGCGACAAGGGCTCCGGCAACCACACCACTGGACATCGGCACTGAGCCACCAGGTGGCCCCCGGACCAGAGGCGTACATGGTCCCCGTTCGGGGGGCCCGCGACGCGGTAGGTGTCGCCACGTCGCTGACGAAACGAGGAGATCATGACCGCCCAGGAAACGCCACCACCGACCCGGATCATCGTCGTGCATGTGGGCGGCCTGCACTGGGCCACCTCCGCCCGCGGCATCGAGCACACCCTGACCGCCCGTCCGGGTGTGCTCGATGTGGAAGCCAACGCGCTGTCCCAGACCGCCACGATCACCTTCGACCCGACACGCACCAGCCTGGAAGAGCTGCAGAGCTGGATACGTGAGTGCGGCTACCACTGCGCGGGCGAGTCCGCCCCGACGCACGTGTGCGGCCCCGCCGACCAGCTCGCCACACCCGGCCGCCACCAGGGCGGCGCTCACCCTGCCCGCCATGCGGTCCCCGGGGCACAACGCCAGATCCCTGCCTCTACCGTGCTCGAGCCTGACCACGGTGCACATGCTGGACACGCCGCCCCGGTGATGTCGCCGCATGACGCGATGGGTCACGGTGGGCATGCAGGCATGTCGATGGCCGCGATGGTCGCCGACATGCGCAACAGGTTCCTTGTTGCGGCCGTGTTGGCGGTGCCGATCACGCTGTACTCGCCGATGGGCCGGAACATGCTCGGCTTCACGTTGGCGGCGCCCTTCGGGCTGCGCGACGACATCTTCGCTCTGATCCTGTCGCTGCCGGTGGTCTTCTACGCCGGCTGGATCTTCTTCGACGGGGCAGTTCGCGCGCTGCGGAACAAGACGCTGGACATGATGGTGCTGGTGGCTATCGCGATCGGTGCGGGTTGGCTGTACAGCCTGTATGTGACGCTCACCGGCGGGGGCGAGGTCTTCTACGAGGCGGCGGCCGTACTGACCACCTTCGTGCTCCTCGGTCACTGGTTCGAGATGCGTGCGCGCGGAGGCGCGAACGATGCCATCCGTACGCTGCTCGACCTGGCACCGCCCAAAGCCACCGTGATCCGCGACGGTGTTGAGGTCGAGGTCCCGACCAGCGGGGTGCTGGTCGGTGACGTGGTGCTCGTCCGGCCGGGCGCGAAGATTCCGGTGGACGGGCTGGTACGTGAGGGACAGTCCGAGGTAGACGAGTCGATGGTGACTGGCGAGTCGCTACCGGTCACCAAGGAACCAGGGTCGGAGGTGATCGGTGCCTCCATCAACACCACCGGAACCCTGCGTGTCGAGGCCACGAAGGTCGGCGCCGACACGGCGTTGGCCCAGATCGTGGCCTTGGTGCAGCAGGCGCAGAACTCGAAGGCGCCCGGACAGCGACTTGCCGACAGGGCGGCGTTCTGGCTGGTACTGGTTGCCATCGTCGGCGGTCTGGCGACGTTCGCGGCGTGGTGGCTGACGGGATCCTCGGTGCAGACGGCACTGCTGTTCGCCATCACCGTGGTCGTCATCACCTGCCCCGATGCGCTGGGCCTGGCCACCCCGACGGCGATCATGGTCGGCACTGGTCTGGGCGCCAAGCGTGGGGTGCTGTTCAAGAACGCGACCGCGCTGGAGACCTCCGCCCGCATCGACACGGTCGTGATGGACAAGACCGGGACCCTGACCAAGGGCGAGCCCGAGGTGACGCAGGTCCTCCCCATTGGCGCCGACCCGCAGCTCGCTCTTGTGGCCGCCTTGGAGCGAGAGTCCGAACACCCCCTCGCGGCGGCCGTGGTCGCGTACGCCACTGCGCAGGGCGTCCCACAACTCTCGGCGAGTGACTTCCGCAACGTCCCGGGACAGGGCGCCACCGCCGTCGTCGACGGACATCGGGTAGCCGTCGGCAACCGGCGCCTGATGGAATCCCTCGGCGTCGACCTGGCAGCGGCAGGGCCGCTCCACGACGGGATCGCAGACGCCGGCCAAACCGCCGTGTTCGCGGCAGTCGACGGAAATGTGGCGGCGATCATCGGCCTGGCCGATGCAGCCCGCGACACCTCCGCTGCTGCCGTGCAGGCGTTGCACGATCAGGGCGTACGTGTCGTCATGCTCACCGGGGACAACCGGGCCACTGCAGATCGCATCGCGGCACAGTTGGGTATCGACACGGTCATCGCCGAAGTCCTGCCCGGCGACAAGGCCGCCCAGATCGCGGAGCTGCAGGCGTCTGGCCGGGTTGTCGCCATGGTCGGCGATGGCGTCAACGATGCCCCCGCCCTCGCCCAAGCCAACCTCGGGATCGCGATCGGAACCGGCACCGACGTTGCCATCGACACCGCTGACCTCGTACTCATGCGCTCCGACCCTCTGGACGTCCCCACGGCCCTCACGATCGGCCGCGGGACCTTGCGGAAGATGCGCCAGAACCTGGGCTGGGCGGTCGGCTACAACGCGATCGCCCTCCCGATCGCCGCAGGTGTGTTCGCCGGTTGGGGATTGACCCTCAGGCCGGAGATCGCCGCCCTGTCGATGTCGGGTTCGAGCCTCATCGTCGCCATCAACGCCCTTCTGCTCAAGCGCCTGCGGCTGCCTGGGGTAACCACCGGGGGCCGGCCCGTTGCCGAAGCTGAGAGCCGGCCAGAATCAGCGTCCGGCCGCGCTCGTACCACGCCGTAGATGGACACCGAATCTTGACGATGCGTTGACGGCTCCCGACATCCGGTGGCGCGAACCTACACTCGTGAACACTTCTCACGAGGCGCAGGCCCGCGCAAAGACCGGCGCGACATTGGCCCCGACGGTCACGCTCCTCGTCACGACGGGCTGCCACTACTGCGAGGACGCGCTAGGCGAACTCGCCGCCCGAGCTGACCATGGTGACCTGGGGCTCAACGTCGTTTCGATCGACTCGGAGCAAGGCAGGGCGCTGCAGGCAACCCACCGCCCCAGCATGTTCCCGCTGGTCCTCATCGACGGGCAACCGTTCAGCATCGGACGGCTTCCTCGCAAGAAGCTCGACCGAGCCCTGACCCGCAGCGATGCCTGCTGATGGGGGCCGACCTGTTGAGCACCGGGAGCGTCCTCGCGGCCTTCTTCGCCGGGACGATCGCCTTGTTCGCGCCATGCTGCATCGTCTTCCTGGCCCCGTCCTACCTCGCCGCGGCGGTCAAGAACAACAAATGGCGCCTCCTTCCGCTGACCCTCGTCTTCGCCTCAGGCCTGGCGTTGGTCCTGGTTCCGATCACCCTTGGGGCGAGTCTCATCGCGGGCGCGATCGCCAAATACCACGGTCCGCTGTACTGGGCCGGTGGCCTACTCATGATCGGACTAGGACTCCTGGCACTGACCGGCACGATGTGGTCGATGCCGTCGGTCCTGCGAGCCCCCGACACCTCCCGTGCCGACTCGGCGACCTTCTTCAGCCTCGGTGTCTTCTCCGGCATCGCCTCCAGCTGCTGCGCCCCGGTCCTGGTCGGCGTGATGACCCTGTCGGCCCTGTCCGGTAACCCGTTCGGTGGACTCCTGCTCGGCCTGGCGTTCGTCTTCGGGATGGTGATTCCGCTGCTGATCATGGCCCTGGTCTGGGACGCGGCACACCTCGACCGGCGACGCTGGGGAAGGGCGAAGCCGGTTACCCTTCGGGTGGCCGGACACGCCCTGCACACCAACACCGTCAACATCGCCGTGGCGATCGCCTTCCTCGCGATGGGCATCGGTGTCATCTCGCTCGCCGGAGCCGAAACCATGACCGGCAACGCGACCTGGTTCCAGAGAGCAGCCGGCGACGGCGTGACCCGGTTCGCGAAGAGCGTCCTCGCCGGGCTCGCACCCGTACCTGAATCAGTCCTCGGGATCGGCCTCCTCGGTGTTGCAGCGCTCTTCATCTGGTTCACTCTGCGCGATCGTCGCCGACCCACGCAACCCTCCGACCCCTCCGACCCCTCCGACCCCTCCGAAACCGACATGACCACCGATCCGGAGCTCGAGACGCCCACCTGCCACGACATCCCCACCGACGAACACGTACCCAGGAACTGATCATGACCGCCAAGACCCACACACCCAACGCCCGACAGACCGCGCGCCAGCAGCTCAAGCAGGAATTCGCTCGTGAAAAAGCCAAGAAGGCCAAGCATCGCCTGATCACCCGCATCGTCACGGCAACGGCCGTGATCATTGTCGCCAGCCTGGTCGTCTACGGTCTGTGGAGCGCCCGTTCCACCGACAGCACCGCCGCCGTGCAGGCTCCTGCGTTCACCCTCAAGACGACCGCCGGTACCACGGTCTCCCTAGCCGACTACCGTGGCAAGGCGGTCCTCCTGTACTTCAACGAGGGAGCCGGCTGCGGTGCGTGCACGCAGCAGATGGCCGGTATCGAGAAGAACCCGGGCTTCGCCCAGGCGGGGATAACCGTCCTGCCGATCGTGATGAACACCCGGGCACAGATCCAGCCCGACCTGGACAGCTACGGCGTCAAGACTCCCTACCTCCTGGACGACGGGACCGTCTCCAAGGCCTACGGCGTGCTCGGTAAGGGGATGCATGCAGGCCTGCCGGGCCACGGCTTCGTGTTGATCGACGGCGCGGGCGTCCAACGCTGGCAAGCGGACTACCCCTCCATGTGGCTCGAGCCCGCCACCTTGCTGCAGACCGCCAAGAGCAAACTCTGACACCGGTGTGCCACCACCGGGAGCCATGCTCTGGTGCCCGCCGGACCATCGGCGGGCACCAGGGCGTAGGCGGCACGCGTGGCTCCACGCGAAAGAGGACACGATGTGGGCAACCATTGCGGTGGCAGGGGTGGCGGCAGGACGGCACGAGATAGCCAGCTGTCGGTCGTCGCCAACCGGGCCCCAAGGGCATCCCCCGACTCGGGCGCGATAGAGAAGGAAACGATGACCATGCCAGCAGCGTTGGGTTCCGCGGCACCGCCGGCCGGGGCGCCCTCGCCGAAGCCTCGGGCTGGACGGATGTTGTGGATCACTGCTGCGTGGGGCTCATGCTTCCTGTTCATCGCGTGGGGGCTGCGTGACGCGCCAGCTCTCTGGTTCGCCGCCCTACGGGCACTGACAGCCGGGGCGGTCCTGGTCGCGGTGGGGTTCG